>PLLX01000173.1 GCA_003141415.1 Bacteroidales bacterium | reverse complement strand
ACATTTCTTTTCTCAAAATGAGTAAAGAATATCTTTTTATCTGCAATGTCAGCGTTATCTTTTAACAGTTTCTCGTATAAATTAATCAGAGCCGGTGATTTGCAGGGCAGATTTATGGCTTCAGTATCATCAGCCTGGTAGACCAGTTTTGATCTGTTCTTAATTTCGTCCTTTGAAGTATTGAATGATAAGCCTGCCCCGTGCACGCATCCGCCCTGGCAGGTCATCACTTCAATAAGGTCATACTTTTTACCGGATGCAATGAAAACTTTTAACTTTTCAAGACCTGTAAGACCATCGACAACTGCGACTTTAACCTCGTTCTCACCCACCATTACTGATATTTCTCTGAATGTTCCTCCCGATCTCAGCTTTTTAAAAATATGTTTATCAGGTTCTTTCTTCATTTTCTGATAATGATATGTTCGGATGACACCTTCTGCAATCCCCCCTGATACTTCAGCCAGTATGGCGACTGAGCTTCTTCCGGACATTGGTTCATCAGCTGGTTCATGTTCAATGTTTGAAGTGTCAATGCCATATAGCCTTATAAGTCTGGCCAGTTCTCTCACTGTCAAAACGGAATCCACATCACTGATCCCTTTCCTCATCATTCCATCACGACGGGCTTCAAATTTCATTGCCATACAAGGAGTTGCAGATACTGAAAAGATCTCCTCAGGCTTAACACGCAGCTGATCAGCTACCAGAGTTTTTATCAGTACGCCGGTAATCTGTTGTGGAGATTTAACGGTCGATAGTTGAGGAATAAGTGAAGGAATAAATTGCTCTGCATATTTTACCCAGGCCGGACAAGCAGAGATATATAATGGGTTATCTGACTTATTTTCAATTCTGTCGGAGAGCTGACCTGCTATTTCGGATATACAAACATCAGTACCTAATCCTGTTTTATATACCTTATCAAAACCAATCTTGCGCAGGATGGTATTCAGAATCTTATCAAATTCCCTGGTATATCTCATCCCAAGTTCTTCGACTATTCCGTAAACCACCATTGAAGAATACTGAATGACCTTTACTATTTCAGGTTTATTCAGGTATTCCTGAACCTCTGTAATATTATGTTTCTCATGAAGCGCACCAGTCGGACAAACCAGAACACACTGCCCACAATGAACACAGCTCGAAAAGTTAAAATCCCTGTCCATAGCAGCGCCGACATGTGTTTCTTTTCCTTTATTGATAAAGTCGAGTGATGTTGCTGTTATTACCTCCTCACATACTCTGACGCATCGCCCGCAGAGAATACATTTGGATAGTTCCCTTATTATAGCAGGGCTGGACTGGTCGAGACGGGGTTTTATTTTTCTTCCGCGTATACGCCGTTCTCTTATATTGAGTTCTTCCGAAAGCCGCTGAAGTTCACAGTTCAGATTCCTGTCGCAGTAAAGACAATCGTCGGGATGGTTTGAAAGCAACAGTTCAACTATTGTTTTTCGGGCTGTTATCACCCTGGGTGAATGAGTTTTAATTTTCATCCATTCCTCTACAGGCTGTGAGCAGGCAGTAACCAGGCGGTCGCGACCTTCGACTTCAACAACACACATCCTGCAGGCACCTGTGGGGGTGAATTCCTTCATCCTGCAGAGTGTCGGTATAATAATTCCGTTGCGATTAAGTGCGGAAAGGATTGTTTCGCCCTTCTCGGCTTTGATCTTTTTATTATTTACTTGTATCGTGAAAAGCATAAATGCTATTTAACGTTTATTGCACTGAACTTACAAATATCGAAACAGATACCACAACCGATACATTTCTCCTCAACTATAAAAAACGGTTGAAGCCGTGTTCCATAAATCGCATTTACCGGACATTTGGCGGCACATACTGTGCAGCCCGTACATTTGTCCACATCAATTGAAAATGTTCTAAGTCCTCTGCAAATGTTTGCCCGGCATTTCCTGTCAAAAATATGCTCTTCAAACTCATCTCTGAAATTTTTAAGAGCGCTTATGAAGGGATTCGGAGCTGTTTGTCCAAGTCCGCACAGAGAAGTGTCTTTCATTACCGAGGCAATTGTTTCGAGTTGCATGACTCCTTTAAACCTCTCGAGGGTTGTCCCTGATTCTTCATTTAATGGTTTCCTTATAACACTTTCAAGGATCTCAAGCATTCTTCCAGTCCCTTCGCGGCATGGGATACATTTGCCACAACTTTCATTACGGATGAATTCCATATAATATCTTACAAGATCAACCATGCAAGTGTTCTCGTCGATTATTACGAATCCGCCTGCGCCCATTCCAATCCCCTTTTCCCTCAGAACATCATAATCAATTGCTATATCAAGGTTTTCGGTAGTTATAAATGAACCTGATACCCCTCCTAATTGTATGGCTTTAAATTCTTTTCCCTCTTTTATTCCGTCAGCAATATCTTCAAGAATTGTCCTGATAGTTGTACCCATCTCGATTTCAACCACACCAGACATACGGCCTTTTCCAGCGACTGCAAATACTTTGGTACCCGGGCTATTTTCTGTTCCCAGAGTCCGGAACCATTCGGGGCCGTTTTGCATTATAAGCGGAACATTCATAAGAGTCTCCACATTGTTAATAACAGTTGGTTTTCCGAATAATCCTGCTGTTGTCGGATAAGGAGGTTTAAGTTGAGGCATACCACGTTTGCCTTCAAGCGTATTAATCAGAGCTGTCTCTTCGCCACATACGAATGCTCCGGGTTCAATACGTATTACGATATCAAGGTTATAACCACTGGAGTAGATATTATGCCCGAATAGATCGTACTCTCTGGCTTTGTCGATTGCTTTCTGAAGTCTGTTCTTAGCATGATCCGAACCCGATCGCATGAATATAATGGCATTCGAAGCTCCTATTGCATAGGCAGCTATTGCAATACCTTCGATTAAGCGGTGAGGATCACTCTCAAGTATTGTTCTGTCGGTAAAGGCTCCGGGGTCGCTTTCCTTCGCATTACAGATCAGGTATCTTGCGTTTGAGCTGGTGTTAAGTGCGTGCTTCCATTTTAACCCTGTCAGATATCCGCCTCCGCTCCTTCCTCTCAGTCCGCTTCTTTCAATAATATCACATACCTCTTCAAAAGTATAATGTCTTATAGCTTTGATATATGACCGGTAACCTCCGCGTGCTATATATTCTTCAATGCTTTCAGGATCATAGCATCCACAATTGCCAAGTACGACTCTTTTCTGGTTTGCAAAAAATGGCAGCTCATCCATAAAAGGAATTCCGGCCCATAATTCAAATCCTCTCGTGCCGGTCTGTCCGGCCAGATCATCATCATTTATATCATTATGAAAAACACCATTCAGAAGAGGTTCCACCTTCTCTTCTGTTATATTTCTGAAGAAAAGCTTATTTTTCCCCGGAACCTGAATACATACGAGTGGTTCAAATGTTGCCGGTCCGGTACACCCGACACGGACAAATCCTGCCGACAGTTCATTCTCCTTAATGTATGTGTCGATTGCTGAACATGTTTTTTCAGATCCCGCAATGACACTACTTGTACCTGAAGACACAAAGATTACAGGCTTATCGATTTTGTCCCGTCTTACCTGCTGCAATACCTTCTCTGTTTCAGGCGACAATGTATCGGATTCAAATGTAAGAACCTTTTCTATCAGGAATGTTTTCAAATCTTCCATCGGGAATTTTTAACAGAATTAGTCGTTTTCAATAACGTACTTTAATCTTTTAATCAGATCCGGAAGCTGTTCTGCTTTTATATGTGTGTGGTATTGCCCGTTCACATTTATAACCGGTCCATTACAACAACCACCCATACATGAAACAATCTCATAACTGAAATTGCCATCCCTGGTTGTCTGTCCTGGTATTACTCCGGTCTCTTCTTTTATTTTATTAATGATTGATTGTGACCCGTTGAGAAAGCATGATGTGCCGTGGCATATACTTATCTGAATTTTACCGGATGGAATGAACCTGAACCTGTCATAAAATGTGGCAAGACCATATATTTTTGTTGTGCTTAGCCCCAGGAAACTCCCCGTTTTAACTATAGATTCTTCAGAAAGGTAACCCATCTCATCCTGTATTTCCTGAAGCAAAGGAATAAGATCTTCTCTTTTTCCCTGTTTGTATTTTCTCAGAATTATATCAAGATCAGCACTCATTCTGATGATATAAAGTATAGAATTTTGATACAAATATAATTGATTTTATTGTGAATAAATAAACATTGTTATTTTATTAACAATAAAATTATATAATTATTAATTGATTTAATTTATTATACCATTCTGGTTATTATTGTCTTACACTACGTATTAAAAACAAAGCCAACGAATATTTCATCTTATAAAATTAATACCAGACATAATATTCAGTCGAAAACCTGTTATTTAAGATTCAGGGAGGTTTATGACAGCTCGGAAATAATTATTACTTTTGAAGTTGTTGTTTATTTTTGAACAGTAAGAATATGGTTCAGAGAATTGAGATGCAAATCTGTCTGGGAAGTTCATGTTTTTCCAGAGGTAATAAGGATGTTGTAATGTTCATAAGAGAATATCTCAGGAAGAACCATCTCGACGATAAAGTCATTTTCAAAGGAGCGCGCTGCATGGGCCACTGTAGTGATGGCCCAAACCTGAATATAAACGGCATAACTCTTGAGGGAGTAACGCTTTCAAAAATAGAGAGCATTCTGGAAAAGGAATTTGCCGGATTAGTGTAAATAAAAGTTTGGAGTGCCTAAAGTTAATGGGGTGAAAAGGTGAAAATCAAGAACTATAACAGAAAGAAGCAGCGGGTTATAGAGGCCCCCTGTCCCGCTCAAGCGGGACTTCCACCTAAAGGGGGACTAATTCTATGTAATTTAAGTAATTATATTTACGCCCTGAGGATTGACTCCCCTTTAGGGGGTATGGGGGGCAAAACTCCAGGCACTTATATTAGTTAGTATGACAAATAGAAAACCTGTTCTTTATATAAATGACGAAAAATGCAGAAATTCATATTCCTGCGTTCGGGTCTGCCCTGTCAATGCCATCGAGGTTAAACCTCAGAAGGCACATCCGTATATTCTTCCCAACAGATGCATTGGCTGCGGATTGTGCTATGTTTCATGTACGCCTCATGCAATAGAATTCCGCGATTCAAAGGAAGATGTAAAGATATTGTTAGCATCGGGAAGGAAAACTGCTGCCCTTATTGAGCCAAGCATCGCATCTGAATTTGATGATATAACCGATTACAGGAAGTTCGTTGCTATGATCCGGTCACTGGGTTTTGATTATGTTCATGAGGATTCATTCGGCGTTGATCTTATAGCTGCAGCTTATGCAAAACTTTTCTTAAAAGCTGAAGGTAAATATCTGATAACTGCAAACTGCCCTTCTATAGTAAAACTTGTCGAGAAATTTCACCCTGAGCTGGTTCCCAACCTGGCTCCATTAGTCTCACCAATCATTGCCACTGCAATGGTTGTAAAAAAGTTATACGGACCTGATGTAGTCGCAGTTCAGATCGGTCCATGTATCGATGCAAAAGACGAATCACTTATTTATGAATCAGGTAAACTTGTTGATGGGGTTCTGACATTTGTGGAACTAAGGGAACTTTTTGATGAATTCAAGATTCAGGAAAGACTGGTTAAAATATCTGATTTTGATCCACCCCACGGAAACTGGGGAGCCCTGTATCCTTTACCACCCGGGATTATCCAGGCAGGCGGGATAAAACGCGATATGGTTTCAAGCAGAGTTATAACTGCTTCAGGAAAAGAAGAAATACTTGAAGCAATAAATGACTTTGATAAATACATTGATACATTACAACATCATTTTAACCTCTTCTTTTGCCATGGATGCCTGCTTGGTCCTGGTATGCAGCATCATAATGAACGGTTCAGGAGAAGAGCACTTGTAAGCAGATATGCTGAAAAGAGGGTAGGACAACTTGATAAGGCACTCTGGCAAAAAAATATGGAAAAATGGTCAAAACTTGATTTTTCCAGAACCTTTACTCCTGATGATCAGAGAATTCCCGAACCACCGGAAGAAGCAATAACTGAAGTACTTAAAATAATCGGCAAAGATAGTCCCAATGAAGAGATCAACTGCGGCGCGTGTGGCTACCTCTCCTGCCGTGACTTTGCATCCACAGTCGCAAAAGGACTTGCAGTGCCTGAAATGTGCCACACTTTCAACCTGCGTAATAAGCAGGAATATATTGAGACTCTGAGACAGACCAACAGGAAGCTTGCTGAGACAAAAAAGGCGTTAAAAGAATCTGAAGAGCTTGCCCTGCATGAAAAAGAGATTGCCCAGAGTACTTCTGACATGATGAATAATATGCTAGAAAAACTTCCAACCGGAGTGGTTATCGTTGATAACAATCTTAAAATACTTCATTCAAATCAAAGCTTTATAAACATAATAGGCGAAGATGCAAAAGCCATATCAGATGTAATTCCTGGTCTGGCAGGCGCTGATATAAAAACCCTCATCCCCTTCAACGTATATAATATGTTTACATTTGTAATAAAGGAAGATGAACCGGTTTTGAGTAAAGATGTCCATTTTGAAGATAAAATGCTGAATGTCTCTATCTTTCCAATCAGGAAGAATAAGATTTGCGGGGCGATAATCCGTGACCTTTATTCTCCAGAGGTACAAGGGGAAGAGGTGACCAACAGGGTAAGTGAAGTGATTGATAAGAATCTTGAAATGGTTCAAAAGATAGGATTCCTGCTTGGAGAAGGAGCCTCAGAAACCGAGCAGATGCTAAACTCTATAATTGAGTCGTATAAATCAAAAAAAGTAAATAAGAAAACCAATCCGAAATAATCTTAAGTGAACAGGAACTTTTTTATAGAGGTTAACAGTCAACAAAGGAACTTCGACGGGGAGAGAATAAGTGGTGATGTCTTTCTGTATAGATATATAAAAGAAGAAGACAGGGTCATAGCTGTTCTTTCAGACGGCATGGGACATGGCGTTAAAGCAAATATTCTTGCCACCCTCACAGCGACAATGGCCATAAATTTTACCCGTGAGCATAAAGAGGTTGACCGAATAGCTGAAATAATAATGAACACCCTGCCGGTATGCAGTGAAAGGAAGATCAGTTATTCAACCTTTACAATAATTGATATTGAAAGCAGCGGCAGGGCAACAATTCTGGAATATGACAACCCGTCATGCGTTATTTTAAGAGGAAACCAGATATTTGATCCTTCCTGGAAAAAGGTTGTGCTTGACAAAGGGAAAAACTCAGGCAAAGTGCTCAAAACCTGCTCATTTATGCCCGAGAAAGAAGACAGGATAATTTTCTGTTCTGATGGCGTTTCTCAGAGTGGAATGGGTAGCGAACCATTTCCCTTTGGATGGGAAAGGGAAAATATATCAACCTATGCTGCATCACTTGTAACAAGCGAAGCCTCAATATCAGCTATTATGCTTGCCGGCAAGATAGTAACCATGGCTCACAAAAACGATAGCTATAAAGCCCGTGATGATATCAGCTGTGCAATAATTTATTTCCGCGAACCTCGTAAACTTGTTATCTGCACCGGTCCCCCTTATGAGAAGGACAAGGATAAAGAGCTCGCCGCAAAAGTTTTGTCATACAAGGGAAAAGTGATTCTATCTGGGGGAACAACAGCAGATATAATTGCAAGGGAATTAAACAGAACAATTATTGATGAATTAATATTCGAAGATCCGGAGCTTCCACCTGAAAGTTTTCTTGAAGGGATAGATCTTGTGACTGAAGGAATACTTACACTTCAGAAGGTCAACGAGATATTGAAAACATATAATAACAGTGTCAAACTGGGCAAGGGACCGGCAGATAAGATTGTAAGGCTGATCATGGAGAGCGATGAGATTCATTTCATTATCGGTACAAGGATAAATATTGCTCATCAGGATCCTAACCTGCCTGTTGATCTTGAAATTAGGAGAACGGTTGTAAAACGGATAGCTCGTTTACTTGAGGAAAAATGGCTTAAAAAAGTGACTTTCGAATATATCTGAGAATTAAATTAACCGCAAAGCTCGCTGAGAAGGCGCGCCCCCTGGCCGCTTCGAGTCCTTCCCCCAAAAGGGGAACTAATTCTGTGGATTAAATGAAATTACCTAAAAGACAGAGAATTAACCCCCTTTAAAGGGGGCAGGGGGGCAAATTTAACCTATGCGACCTTTTCGGTTAATTGATTTTTTTATCTTTAAAAACTCAACCGTTTTGTTGAATAGAAGCGGCTGAATATCAGGATGTGTAAGATTTTCAGGAAGGTGATCCGAGAAAACGATTTCAGCAATTTCAGATATGTCGGGTATCGGGCCAATTTCAAAAACTTTTGCAATGTAAAGTCTTCCCCATCCTGTTTCGCCATCCATTGTTACTGAATATGTTGCAATACACCTGAGTTTGAATTTTACGGCTCCGGTCTCTTCCATTAACTCTCTTGCTGCGGCTTCAAATGAAGTCTCCGCTTTTTCAATATGCCCTCCGGCAATCTCCCATGTCGATCGGTTTTGGTGGCGGACAAATATCCATTTGCCTTCAAATTTCGCTGATATAACTGAATAGGTCAGTTTTGAATCAGGAATAAAAGACGGGTCATAAAAATTAACTTCAGACATTCATTTCATTTAACTAGATCAAAATAAATTGCTTTATTACTTTGTGTTACTTTGTGATAACCTTGGTGATCCTTTGTGGTAAAAAATTTTAAACACATATGTACACCTAGTAATACTTAAAGAAACGCTAAGGTTAGATATGATACTTTATAGCCGTTGCCAATATAAAAATAATCGGGATAATTAATATTTAAGTACTTTTATATCTCAAAAAAAAAATTTATGGTATTATTGTTTATTCTGATCATTACAGAGATTCTAACGTTTGTGGTTCTGAGACAACACTTTTACCACACTTCAAAGCCAAAATATTTCATTTCATTAGTTATCAATGTTATACTAAGTCTCTGCGTTTGGATCACTTATGTTGAAACAACTTCTTTCAGAAGCTTTTACGATAACCCCCGTCACGTGTGGTTAATGATGAATATGACAGGACTGATAGTTGCTGTTGTTATTCCAAGAATTATTTTAGACATTGTACATTTTACGGGTAAATTATTAAGGATAAAAAAGGGTGATCACATTAGGCTATTGACAAACATAGGGTTGATCATTATGATAATAATCCTTACAATTATTGGTTTCAGTACCTTTCATGGAAGATTTAATTTCAAAACTGAAGAGGTCACAATAAAAATCAAAGGACTGAATAAGGATCTTGATGGTTTGAAAATAGTCCAGCTGTCGGATATTCATCTTCCCTGTTTTTATAATCAAAGGAAGTTGTTGCAAAAGGTTATGTATGATGTTAATGCCTTAAAGCCTGATCTGCTTCTGAATACAGGTGATTTTATTGATTTTGGATGGAGGGAATTCGACAAAAATGATACAATCCTTTCAAAAGCAAAAAGCAGGTATGGCAATTATGCTATTTTAGGCAATCATGATATCGGTACTTACGATCCATTTTTCACGGAAGCTGACAGGGACAATAATATATTGATAATGAATAACCTGATAAAAGCTTCAGGATATCAGGTTCTGAATGATGAATTTAAAATTGTCAATATCGGCAAGGCAAGAATCGCTCTGATAGGTATTATCACTAAAGGGCGGCACCCTCATATGATTCATGGAGATGTTGAAAAAGCAATATCAGGACTTGAAAGTGTAGATCTTAAAATACTTCTCAGTCACGATCCAAATCAATGGGAAGAGGATGTGACAGGAAAAACTGATATTGATATTACTCTCTCGGGCCATACGCATGGCATGCAGATGGGCATAATGACGAAAAGATTCAGATGGAGTCCGGCAAAATATTTCTACCCTCACTGGAATGGACTTTATACAGTGGGCCATCAGTATCAATATGTTAACCGCGGACTTGGATCTTCGGCTATCCCGTTCAGGATATGGATGCCGCCGGAAATAACAGTAATAACAATTAGAAAGGAATAAGCTGAAACAGGTAAAGCACCGAATTCATTATAACTAAAAAGAAACGGGTGGCAGAAAAACTGCCACCCGTTGATATTACCCTCGCCTGATCTTTATACTAACCTACTAACCTACTAACCTGATAAGATATGGTCGAAAAAATTATTGGGAATAATTTACTAACCATTTTCAGTTTGGGTAACATATGTATTAATTTCTTCTTTTCGAAATAATTGTCTTTCTTCTGCCAGCTACCTTTTGTTTTAAAACTTCAAAGTTTATATTTATGAATATTAGACAAAGCAGAATGGGCTATTATTCCTGAATATTTGATTTTAATACTATTTTAACCTATCACAATAACAAATTGCTTGTTGAAAAGTTTAAAATGGTATGCAGGAATGGAAATTATTTCTTCAATCTATTTTAGTAAATTGCATCTTTTCAGATTACAGAAGGTCATATATGAAAAATGCATGTATATCATTGATTTTATGGATTTTAATTCAAACAATATCCTATGGAAACGAACAAGATGAATGGATCAGGATCAATCAGCTTGGCTACAGGAATAATGATATCAAGGTTGCAGTTTTACTAAGCAAGAAATCTTTAGATCTTAAATCGTTTAAAGTAATCGATGTAAAATCGGGTAGAGTGGCAATGACTTTTAAAAATGTCGTTAAGACTAATGCATTAGACCCTTTCATAAGCTGTTACCGCCTCCAGTTCAGCAGCCTTAGAAACAGCGGAGTTTACAAAATTATTGCCGGGAAAGCTGTCTCTCCCGATTTCCGTATTGCGTATAATGTATATGACGGAACAGCTGATTTTCTCCTAAACTATATGCGACAGCAGAGATCCGGATATAATCCATTTGTAAAAGATTCATGCCATACTCATGATGGATATGAAATATATGGTAAATCAGCAGATTCCGCGCACATTAATGTTACAGGTGGATGGCATGATGCTGCTGATTATCTGCAGTATGTAGCAACCTCAGCCAATGCAACGTACCAAATGCTTTTTGCGTATTCAGAAAATCCTGCTTCTTTCAGTGATAAATATCTTTCCAATGGTCTGGCTGGTCCGGATGGAATTCCGGATATTCTCAACGAATGCAAATGGGGACTCGACTGGCTCTTAAAAATGAATCCGGGACCAGGAATAATGTACAACCAGATTGCTGACGACCGTGATCATATTGGATTCAGGCTTCCAAATGAGGATACGGCAAATTACGGAAAGGGTAAGGAAAGACCTGTTTATTTTTGTACCGGGAAACCTCAGGGGCTTTTTAAATATAAAAACCGGACAACCGGAATAGCGTCAACAGCAGGTAAATTCGCTTCTGCCTTCGCAAAAGGGGCAGAAGTCTATAAAGATGTTGATCCTAAGTTTTCCGCATTACTGATGGACAAGGCAACAGCAGCCTTCAGTTTTGGCCTTGATAACCCGGGGGTATGTCAGACAGCACCCGGAACGGCTCCATATTTTTATGAGGAAGATAACTGGGTAGATGATATGGAACTTGCTGCAATTGAATTATACAACCTGACAAAAGAATCAAAATACCTCAGTTATTCTCTGGAATTCGGGCGAAAAGAATTAGTCACTCCATGGATTGGAAGTGATACTGCTCATCATTATCAGTGGTATCCATTTGTAAATATGGGGCATCCCGCTATTGCCAGGAAACAGAAAAGCCAAAATGAAACTGAGTTTTCGGGTTACATGAAAAAGGGACTTGATCTTACAGAATTAAAAGCCGGGAAAAACCCTTTTCATATTGGAATACCATTTATCTGGTGCTCTAACAATCTGATTGCAGCTATAATAACGCAGGCTCATCTTTATACTGAAATAACCGGCGACAGTTCATATGCCGAGCTGGAAGCTGCACACAGGGACTGGCTATTTGGTTGTAATCCATGGGGAACGAGTATGATAGTTGGTCTTCCCGAAAAAGGTAACTATCCTGTTAACTCACATTCCTCCTATGTTGTTAAGGGAGAACAGGTTTACGGAGGTCTGGTTGATGGTCCGGTCTATCCGACAATATTCAATTCACTTAAATATATATACTTGTCTAAGAAAGATGAATATGCTCAATTCCAGACAAAACTTGCAGTTTATCACGATGACTTTGCTGATTATTCGACAAATGAATGTACAATGGATGGCACAGCCAGTCTGATATATTATCTGTCAGAACTGCAATCTAAATCTAAGAACATATACCTGAATCCAAATATCACCTTGGTCAGAGGTGCCATTGTCAGGATGGATACAACAAAAAAAGAAATTTACCTCTGTTTCACTGCCGATGATTTTTCTGATGGATTCGATACAATCAGCCGGACATTATATCTTCATAAAATAAAAGCTTCTTTCTTCTTAACAGGAGACTTCTGCAGGAACCCTTCTAATAAAAAAATAATAAAAGAGATCAGTACCGACGGCCATTATATTGGTCCGCATTCCGGCAAACACCTTCTCTATTGTTCATGGCAAAAAAGAGATTCCATGCTCATTACAAAAAATGAGTTTTTGGATGACCTTGAAAATAATTATAAGGAACTGGCGAGATCAGGTATTTCTAAAGAAAGTGCCTTGGTATTCTTACCCCCTTATGAATGGTATAACGATACAATTGCCAGCTGGTCGGGCAAAGCCGATATTAAACTGGTTGACATCTCAAATGGTACAATAACTAATCAGGACTGGACATTTCCCGAAAAGGGGAAACCATATTATTCAAGTGATTCTCTTATGAAAAATTTAATATCATATGAAAAACGAAGTGGGATGAACGGATATATACTGCTTATTCATCCGGGTACAGACCCAAGAAGAAAAGATAAATTTTACCTTCGCCTGGACTCAATATTAAACTATCTGGAAATGAAGAAATACAGCTTTCATACATTTTCAGAAATTAATTAACTGTATTAAAAGGATTAATGTTAAAGGATCAAAAAATTCACCGGATAGAGGATCTGGAATTTAGAATAATATATTCACGAAGAAGGTCTATTGGTATCAGTGTACATCCGGATTCATCTGTGATTGTGAGAGTTCCTTATCTTACCTCCTTAAAAACAATCAGCAGGATAGTCAACGAAAAGTACAGTTGGGTTTTAAAACATCGTGACAATTACAGGAAACTTGACAATAGTCAGGTCAACAAGTCCTATACAACAGGTGAGACACATCTTTTCACGGGAATCAATCTGTTCTTAAGATCGAAAAATCAGGAATATCTTATGCCAGGTTTTACGATAATACAATTGAACTGGGAATAGAAAAAACAGATGATAGAGAAACAATCAAGAAATTGCTTTACAAAGGTTATAAAAACGAAGCCCTTAAACATTTTCCTGAGGTAATGAATAAAGTTCTCATGGAAAATGAAAATCAGATGTTTAACCCGACAGGCCTTATTATCCGTACCATGAAGAGGCGATTGGGAAGTTGCTCAAATAAAGGTGAAATAACATTAAGTACAGAACTTATAAAACTGCCTGACCGGTACATTGAGTATGTTATTACTCATGAGCTATGCCATCTGAAACACCATAACCATGGTAAGCAATATTACAAATTACTTTCTGAAGTCTTCCCTGATTATAAACAGATTAGAAAAGAATTAAGAAAGTACATTCAATAAAAGAACAGATATCCTTTAAGATTGCTTCATCCCTCCGCTTCTAACTACAACCTTATCCCTAATTAATTCCTAAATTTTGTATTCCTGCCCTTTTGCCGGTATTTCAATATTTTTAAACCCTTCATTCGTAAGGGAAGAAACATACTTCTTCTGCGTTTCATACTCACCGTGAACTATAAAAATCTTAGAGAGAGCACTCTTATCCTGGCAACTTATAAAACTGATCATTTCCTTATAATCACCATGACCACTGAATGATTCGATTTTTTTAACTTCAGCTTTTACATCATAGACAGTTCCAAATATGGAAACTTCTTTATCTCCTCTTCCTATTCTTGCTCCGAGAGTTGTTGGTGCACAATATCCAACAATAAGAATAGTGTTTTTCGGATCTGAAATATTATTTGCAAGATGATGTTTTACACGTCCTGCTTCCATCATACCTGAAGCAGAGATAATAACGCAAGGATTCTTATGATCATTAAGTTTTTTTGAATCTTCTACTTTGTTTATATAATACAGATTATCAAATCCGAACGGATCAGGATCTTTTTCCAGAACATCACTGAAATTTTTATTAAAACATTCAGGATGCATCCTGAATACGGCAGTTGCATTTACAGCTAGTGGGCTATCGACAAAAATATCAATTTTAGGTAACCTTCCCTCGTTAAAGAAATTATTAAAGGAAAATACAATTTCCTGGGTCCGTCCAACACTAAAAGCAGGTATTATAAGCTTACCACCTTTGGTTACACAGGTATCTACCACTATATTCAGAAGTTCTTCTTCAGCCAATTTTGAGTCCTGATGCAATCTGTCGCCATAAGTTGATTCGGTAATAAGTATATCAGCTTGTGGAAAAGGCTGAGGAGGTGCAAGAATCTGATCAACCGGTCTGCCAATATCTCCCGTATAAGCTATTTTTCTAATTTGCCCGTTTTCGAGTATTTCTATATTGGCCACTCCGCTGCCAAGCATGTGTCCGGTACTTGTGAATTTAACCTTTATGTTTTCATCAATTCTGAATTTCATCTCATTTGGCACCCCGATGAAGAGACCCATGCAAGCCGTTGCATCTGCCTGGGTATAGATTGGTGATACCTGGGGGAGTCCTTTTTTAGTCCTGCGTTTATTGAATGTAATAGTATCATGCTCCTGTATAAAAGCGGAATCTGCAAGCATTATTGCACATAGGTCGCGTGTTCCGTTTGTACAAATAACTGATCCCCGGAATCCCAGTTTATATACATACGGTATCAAACCGGAATGATCAATATGAGCGTGTGTAAGTATGATATGATCAATCTGAGAGGGATCAAACATAAGGTCCCTGTTCATACTGTCAGTTTCGAGTCCCTTACCCTGGAACATTCCGCAATCAAGAAGGATTTTCTTACCTGAATCTGTGGTAATGAGATGTTTACTCCCGGTCACTTCCCTTGCGGCACCTATAAATTTTAATTTCATATTTTTCCAATTTAAGGTTTAAAGATAGTGAATTATTTAAAGAAGGCGACAGTCTCATATCCTCACACCCAAGATTGTAACATCGTCAATCTGGTTAGCGGAACCTTTCCACTTTTCAAACTCATTCTCCAGGATAATTCGTTGTTCAGCCATAGGTTTGTTGTAGATCTCTGACAGAAGTTTTTTAAGATTATATTTCATGTATTTGGATCCTTTGGGCCCACCAAACTGATCAGCAAAACCATCTGAAAAGATGTAGATTGTATCACCTTTTTGTACATCAATCTCATAATTTGTAAATGTTTCCTTTTCACTGTAGTAGATTCCTATTGGCATCCTGTCGGCCCGATATTCCCTTAACTCTCCACCCTGAAAAATTAAGAGGGAGTTATATGCACCTGAAAATTCGAGTTTTTTTCTGTCTTTATGAAGAATACAGAAAGCTATATCCATTCCATCAGTGGCTTCTCCCTGTTTGCCGGTCTGATGAAGTGAAGTTTTGATCTTCTCACGTAACAAGTTCAGTACAGTATTTGCTTTAAGATCAGTATTATTGTTGATTATCTCATCTAATGTTGTCATTCCCAGAGTACTCATAAAGGCTCCCGGGACACCATGGCCCGTGCAGTCGGCAACTGTAAAGAAAATATGTTTTTCATCTTCACCTATCCAGTAAAAATCTCCGCTTACAATATCCCTCGGATTGAATATAATAAAATAGTCAGTGAATGAATATCTGAAATGCCAATCCTCCGGCAGCATAGCCATCTGTATTCTGCTTGCATATTCAATACTAGATGTGATTTCTTGTTTCTGTGCCTCAATTTTGGCAGTCCGTTCTTTTACCCTGGTTTCGAGGATCCTTTTGTCTTTTTTAAGCTGCCTTTCCCTGAATCGAACTACTCCTATTATAACAATTAATACAGCACCCAGAACAAGTATATAAAAGAATGTTGTTTGAGTAAAGGGTGCTTCACTTGTAAATCCTACCACTTTGGGATCACTTATATTACCCCATATATCTTTTGCCCTGACCTGAAGCGTATATTTACCTGGCTTTATTATCAGGTTTATTGTATTGGCATATGACCACTTTGACCATTCCCCATTATCAAGTATCCATTGATACTGAGTTGAATTCTGCTTGAGATATCCTGGTGCCACGATATCAAAATACACATTGTTATCACCGCTCCCGAATACAATATCAGAAAGCCTGTAAAGACCTTTCGCATCAGAGATACTCTTGATAAACAGACCAAGGTCAGGCTTAATTGAAGGTATTTTGTTACGTACAATTCTGAAGAGCATATTATCACCACTCACAACCCAGATATTATCCTTGTCGGTATATATTGAATTAAGATTATCAAAAATTTTAAGGATAGACTTGTCATTATAGTCGATACTGCCTGCTGAACTTATATTGATCCATTCATCTCCGGTTTTTATCCATGGAATTTCAGGTTGGGAAAAAACAAATTTTATCTTGCCATTATTACTCGTAAATTCCTTTTTGTATTCCACAAAAGAATCAAGACTCCGGTTATAATAACTTACCTTCGATGATGTAAAAAGAAATACTGTATCATTAACAGATTCAATGATATACCTTTGAGGTGAATCATTCTTAATAGAGTATGATTCAGGACTTCCCGAAGGTACACCATTATTGAGACTGATCCTGAAGGCGATATCGTCGCTTCCGGCCCAGACAGTATTCTCATCAGTTGATACAATTGAATAGACTGAGTGGGTGAACGTTTTGTCAGGATAAACTGCCACCCATTTCTTTTTATTATCAGGTGTGATATAAAAGTAGCCATCCGCGGCGGCGACATAATACTTATTATCCTTTGATTTTGGACTTATGTTATTAATATATCTGTTACTTACAATAGTCTTGGCAACGTGTCCGGAAATAATGTAAAGACCTTTGTTTGTCGCGGCAAAAATTTCATTTCCGGCAGATATCATTTGTTTGCATTTTTCATTCAGTCCATCAACTTTGGTATAGACATAATTAATTGATTTGAGTCTGCCGGCTATCTTTTTGAAATATTTTGGTTCCGGCAGTTTTATTTCCGGCGGCTTAAATAAAGGTTGTTCCTTTTCCTGTGCAACCTGAGCAACAGCAGGAGCGGGTTTCTTACCGAATATTTGTGCAAAGATACTTTTCCTTGTCTTCTGTGGCTCCTTAACCAGCCGTTGAACCGGCATATTCCGTATTACTGCCTGGCTTGGCGCTCTGGAGGGTATTTCATTCTTTACCAGAACTTCAACTTCAGCATAATTTTTTACCTCTTTAAGATAATAAATACCCTCGCTTGTTGCAACATATAATTCATTATTATGCCAGAGGGATGTAATAAGGTTGCCCTTCAGCCCCGGGTAAATACTGAAATTAGCAACAGGCAACCTCAGATCTGCACGGGTAAGTCCATACTGATGGGAAAGCCACAGGCCATGATTGTTATCGACCCCAAGTGCAAAAATTTCATCATCGGGTAATCCATTTATATAATTAATCGTATGTTTAAGTTTACCACTCTTCTTTTCTACAACCAATGCTCCACCATCAAGTGTTGAAAAGGCATACAGGCTATCAGAAACTAATAATCCTTCAGAAAGAATATTTTGCCGGAGGTAACCCTCATCCTTAATCTGGTAATCAAAATATTTTATCCCGTCGAAAAGAGACAGGTCGCCATTGCTTTTTCCCAGCAGTACAAGATTATTGTTGTAAGGAAGACTGAAAAGAATTTCATCATCTTTTGACAGATAGCCAGTAACTATTGGGAATAAGGTATCACTTTCGAGTCTGTAAAGTCCTTTTGACAACACATTTATAAAAGTGTTTTTTGGGGTGATAAACATCCCGGTAAATGGTTCATTTTCTTTTTGCCGGATTCGTAACTCAAGCTTTCCCGATTTTATATTATGCCTGCTTATACTTTGTTCCCCGTAAAAATATATTGTGGAATCAGTAAAAATTATTCTGGATATAAGACCTAATGAGGCTGAATCACCTGAAATTGAAGAATATCTGTAAATTCCTTTATCGTCCCTTGCAAGGTATCCATAATTGTTATCTCCACCGACATAAACTTTCCTTTCCCGGGGATTGTATTTAAGAGAATAAGGAATTGTGGGTATAGGAATGAAGTTCCAGCCCTGTCCGTCAAATGTAAGAATACCCCTTCTGTTGGCAAACAACATAACATTGTTGTCATCCTGACATACAGCCCAGCTCTGGTTTTCAATCTCATTGCTTTCTTTAAAATTAGTAAGTAAGGGGGCGCCTTGCTGAGCTTTAAGTGTATAAACTATAAGCATTAAAGAAACCAATGAAAGAATTTTCTTCATGAAAATCATTCTCAGATTAGTAGTCTGTTTTCTTAAGTTTAAAATTATAAGAAAAAATTCAATAATAAATCAATCCGGAGTCTGAAGTCAGAAGTCAGAAGCAATAACCTCATCAGACTCCGGTCTCCGGTCTTCGGACTTCAGAGTATCAGATCATTTTATAAAGAGACTAAGTGCCATAACCCCTATCAACCCGCTTATACCAATAGATGTTTCCATGACACTCCATGTTTTTAGGGTATCCTTTATAGTAAGATTGAAATATTCCTTGAAGAGCCAGAATCCGCCATCGTTTACATGTCCGAACATAAGACTTCCCGCACCTATAGCCAGTACCATCAGTTCAGGATTTACCGATCCGCCTGTTACAAGTGGCAGAACTATTCCAGCTGTGGTAATACCGGCCACAGTAGCCGAACCAACACAAAATCGCAGAATTGTTGCAATCAGCCATCCAAGAAACAAAGGTGAGAGAGAAGATTGACTCAGCAGTTCACCAATATATTTACTAACTCCGCTGTCGACAAGAACCTGTTTCAGAGCTCCGGCCCCGGCAATCAGTAACATTATCATTGTGATAGTTGTTACCGAATGTGCCAGGGAATTCATAATGTCAGTTATTTTTCTGCCTCTTGCCAGTCCCAGGGTATAAATAGAAAATAAAACAGCTATCAGCATAGCAATTACCGGGTTTCCGATATATCCCAGGACTTTTCTTAAACCATTATCTGCTGGCATCAGGAATCCGGCTAAAGTAGAAATAGTAATAAGAAGGACTGGCAGAAGTGAAGAAAAAAAACTGACCCAAAAGCCCGGCATCTCTTCATCAGTTAATACTTTCTGATTTAGAAATTCCTGCAGGGGTTTTGCCTCTATTTTACTAAGAGCCTTTGACAATATAGGACCTGAAATGATTATTGCAGGAATTGCAACGATTATGCCATATAACAATGTCTTTCCAAGATCTGCATGGAACAATGTAACAATCGCTGTTGGTGCAGGATGGGGAGGAAGATAACCGTGTGTTACAGAAAGAGATGCAAGCATCGGTAATCCGACATAAAGTAATGGAAGTCCGGTGGAAGCTGCTACGGTAAATACAAGAGGAATCATAATAAAAAACCCTACATCGTAGAAAAGTGAAATGCCAACAATAAAACCTGTTAGCATTAACGCCAGTTGAATATGCTTAATACCGAATGCCTGAATAAGTTTGGATGTTATTTTCTGAGCAGCTCCGCTTTCTGAAACCAGTTTACCAAGCATGGAACCAAAACCAAGTACCAGAACAAGAAAACCCATCGTATTACCGATACCGTTTTCGATAGAAACAACAGCATTATCAATTGTCATTCCTTCAGCCAGACCCACTGCCAGGGAAACAATGACAAATGATAAAAACGAATTGAATTTTAGTACAAGAATCAGGAAAAGCAGAAGGCAAATTCCGAGGATTACGATGATTAGTGGCATAAACTGGTTATTATAGATTCAATAATCTTTTGGTACTCGGTGCCCCGGTTCCTGGTGCTGGGTATTTGGTACTCTATGTTTCGTACTTCCCATTAATTAAGTTATTCTTCTTACTTCGTACTTGGTACTTGGTACTTCTTACTTCTTAACCAGTACCCAGGACCGGGGACCTAGGACCGAGGTTCATGTTTCAAAGGAAACTTTACCGGCATATTATCGCGCGTAGAGCGGTAGATTGCAGTGAATAGCTCCACAGTTCTGCGACCATCTTCTCCTGTTACAGCCGGCTCCATCCCATTCCCAATAGAGAAAAGAAAATCTTCGATCTGGTATTGCATATAGCGGACAGTTGTATCACAATTATTAAAAGTTTCATTATCCTCACTGATCCATTGTTTCAATAAGTTTTCTTCACCCGGAATGGTCCAAAGATCATTAACTGGTGGTTCGGCAACACCTGACCTTCCAGCAATAAACATTGCACCTCCATCGGTTTGAACTCCTACGGATGAGCCATTTTCACCATGTACCTGTACTTTCCCGTAAAGACCCGGTTTCTGAGAGTTACTTACCAATATATTTCCGATTGCACCACTTTTAAATTTAACTATGGCCATAGCTGTATCATCTACCTCTATGTAGGGATGATTCAGGTTCTTCCAGATGCCATAAACTTCATCAATTTCCCCCATAAACCACAAAAGTATATCAAGCTGATGAGGAGACTGGTTAACAAGGACGCCACCACCTTCTGTTTTCCACGATCCCCTCCAAGCATCAGAATCATAGTAAGCTTTATCCCGCCATCCCAACATCGTAACTGTAGCCAGTACCGGTTTCCCTACTTTTCCATTATCGATGGCACGCTTAACTCTTTTTACCGGTTCATACCACCTCCGCTGACTTACCACCCCTAATCTTACATGGTTATCTTTACAACATTTAATAATATCATCACAATCCTGAAGATCAGAAGCCAGCGGTTTTTCAACCAGGACATTAGCACCTGCTATTGCTGAATCCATCGCAGGTTGCTTATGATAAGGATGTGCAGTACAGACAATTACAAGATCAGATTTAGTATCAGTCACCATCTTTGAAATGTCTGAAAAAGCTTGTGTTTTGTATAATGAGGCAAAGTCTGCTGCTTTCTTGCTTGTCCTGCTCCAAACCCCTGCCAGTCGCGCATTGGGAATGTTCCGGATCGCTTTTGCATGAAGATGTGCCACTTTGCTGCATCCGGCAATAGAAATATTATAAATTCTTTCAGCCATTTGTTGAAATCAGGGTACAAGAATTATTTTGTTCAGGTCTTCCTCTTTTCTGAATAGTTTTTTAAACCAGACTGCTCCTTCTGAAAGCGGTATAATTGCCGAGATCTGATCATCGACACAAATCTTTTCGGTTTCCAGCATATTTAGGACAGTCTCATATTCACCTCTTATTGCACAACTTCCAAGTACTTTTAACTCGCGGGTAACAACTTTTTGAAGAGGAAAGTTAATCGTAGGAGAGATATTCCCGACTAAAACGGTCTTTCCACCTTTTCTGATTATATCAATAGCAATATTTACAGATTCACTTTTCCCGACAGCTTCAAAAGAGATATCTGCTCCCCTGTTATTTGTGAGAGCAATTACTTTTTCTACAAGATTTCCTTCTGTTGAGAGAAATATATGATCCGCACCTGCTAAAATGGCTATTTCAAGTCGCTTTGGATTATTATCAATAGCAATAATCATTGACGGACCGGATATCTTAAGAAGTTTCAGAATAAAGATCCCGATCATTCCGGTTCCTACCACAACGCATCTATCTCCGGTTTTGACTCCTGAGATATTAATTGAATGAAGAGCAACGGCAACAGCCTCTACCATTGCAGCCTGTTGAAAAGTGACTTTTTCGGGTATTTTATACAGAATATGCTGAGGAATTGCAATAAATTCGGCAAATGCGCCATCTCTTTTATAGGTGCCAGGTGATACTCCGAGAATTTCACGGTTGTCGCTGAGATTATACAACCCTTCGAGTGTAAACCAGTCATTGAGAGGATAAACTGTTGAATCAAAAGTAACTCTGTCTCCTGATTTCCAACCCCTCACATCTGTCCCTGTTTTTACGATAATACCGGAAGCCTCATGTCCCATGATCATTGGTGGAATTCTTCGTCCCGTACTACCATCCAGGCCATGAACATCAGATCCGCAGATACCACAGGCCATCACCCTGACAAGTACTTCGTTACTCTTTATAACAGGTTCCGGAACATCTTTATAAACAAGTTCATTATATTTTTCAAGTACCAGGGCCTTCATTATATCATGATTTGTTTCAAAGATTTGTCGAATAGCAAATATAATAAAAACACGGTGGCAAAAATTGAAATGAAGCTTAAATGAAACGGGGTAATCTACAATTATTAAAGGATGACAATTAAAGGATCATGGCATGGCATGACCCTATCTTATCACATAATCGTAATTGCAGGGCCACACTATGGTGTTTCCTAACCAAAAATTAATATATCCCAGGGATGATCGGGAAAATGAAAAATCTATTTATCTTCCTCTTTAGCCACGCTGATTATTTTAATCTTAGCCGGGTCTACGACCAAATCACTGATTTTAGGACCAAAAGCCTTAAAGTAATCGCTGGCAAAATGTGCATCTATAGCAGCTTGATTTTTATATTCTTCAACAAAAACAAATTTCGTATTATCATACGGGTCCTGATAAAGCTGGTAAGATTTGCAGCCGGGTTCTTTATTTGATTTTTCAATTATCTCCTTAGCGGCTTCAGTAAAAGCTTTAACCTTTTCCGGTTTAACAGTTAACTTCGCTACAATCATCATTCCATAGTCTGGAGCTTGTATTAAATTATCTGTACCCTTAGTGTTTTCTCCTGTTTTTTTACTTCCGTAACTGCTGGAGATCAATGCTAAACTGAATAAAAGAACTAATACTTTTGTTTTCATAATTTTTCATTTTATTTAATAATATCCAAGTGTATTTCGCTGACCGATTTAATGGCCCTGTCGGAGAAAAAATCTGAGGTGGCAAAAATTCTGAAGAGCCCCCCGTCTTCCTGATTACCGGTTTTTACCATCATAAACTCCTGCTGGTCATTTCTGTTGAATATTTCAGAATATGAGAAAGCACTCCTGTAGCCATCCTTCCCTTCAATACAGATTATGCCAGATTTCAGATTTTCCCCGTTTCCAGGATAATTTTTCAGAAGCAGATCTTTAAGCAAAACCCCTTTAAATGGTGTTGTACTATGAATGCCTTTTCCCCTTCCATAAAATATTGTATTATAAGTTGCATTATTAATGTTTACGGGAAGTGTTTCTATTTGCCCTACCTGTTTGTAAGAAGTGAATACATCTATCCGTGATGAATACATCGGCGACATACCCTGCTTTACAGTAAATGAATGCGGGTATGATTTAACGGTAATCTTAACCGACGAGGTGATATTTCTTTCAGTCACAAGATCGCTCGCTGCCACAATCTTGCTTTCGACAGGCAGCGGCCAGAGTTCCTTTGTTTTGGATGGCACTATCCTCGACACACCACTGGCAATCAAAATCTTATGAAGGTTATTGGGATAATATATTTCACCCCAGCTGAAGACAACTTTTTCGCCTTTCTCATTTTCAATTTCAACATAAAGATCGATAATAGGTTTAAATTCACTGCTGTTTGCCTTTTTTAGTATCCTTTTATCGAGAATATCAAAAAGTGAATAACCGTCATACCGATAAGCACCTACAAACCTGTCACCACTTGCACTGTCGAGCAATGTCTCTTTAATAATGACCGAATGTACCGGAAGATCAGTAAAATCGACCTTCCCCGGGTTAGCTATCTCTCCATCAATGAACAGTTCTTTTACCGGTAGCGGATATGTTTCGGTGTTATCGTAAAAATTATTGGTCATGTCAGAGGTATCAATAAACTGTGTTACAGGCTTCTTTTCATTTGCAATCACTGGTTTTGATGCCTGATTACATGAATTCAAACTTAAGAAAATAAAGAATAAGAGGGAAGAACTTTTCATAGTTAAAGTAATAAATTATTAGTTAAAGATAGTCTTATATACATCGCCAATCGCCTTAAATACAATATACATTTAACCTTTGAACCGCCATGCCCTTGCGCCCTGTGCCTTTCTCATTATTCCACAATCACCACTATAATATCCATCACATTGGTCATTGTTGGTCCGGTGATGATATGCCCTCCTGCTTTTTTAAAAAAATGGTATGAATTGAAATCCAAAATGTGCTTTTCCGGGTCAATGTTTTTTGAGATAGCAACGGGGACAGTATCTGAATCAACTACAGCTCCTGCTGCATCGGTTGGTCCATCATTACCATCTGTTCCTGCGGCAAGTATTGTTATTCCGGGATTATTTCGAAGTAAAAGTGCTGATAACAATGATAAGTGCTGGTTTCTTCCTCCGGCTCCTTTTCCTGTCATTTTAACTGTTGTTTCTCCACCGAATAAAAGACAGACAGGCTTCACTTCATTAGTATCGTTTTTGAATCTTATTGAGGTTTGAACTAAATAATCAGCAACTGTTAATGTATCGCCTTGCAACTGATCGTCAATTATAACAGCATTGATATTAAATTCTAAAGCTTTATTCTTAGCTGCTTCAAGGGCCTTTCTGTTGGTACCTACCAGTATGTTGTATGTTTTATCAAAAACGGGATCATCTGGTTTTGGTGTTTCCGGTTTCTTTCCTGCAGCCCCTTCTTTTAAAAAGGTAAGTATACCACGGGGAACAGTTCGTGATAATCCAAAAGCAGACAGAACAGTCAGTGCCTGCAGGTATGTTGTTGGATCTGGAACTGTTGGTCCGGAAGCTATTACATCAAGTGCATCTCCTGGCACATCGGATAAAATAAGATTCACAAGAGTAGCCGGATAAACAACCCTCGCAAGCTGGCCTCCCTTGACAACTGATAAATGTTTACGAACTGCATTAATCTCGCTAATACAGGCCCCGCAATTTAGAAGAAGATCATTAACTTTAATCATATCTTCAAGAGAACACCCGTCGGGAACATCCGGCAGCAGGGCTGATCCGCCACCAGATAACAAACATATTACCAGATCGTTCCAACTGGCGGTTTCCGCAATTTTCAGTATTTCCCGGGTGGCTCTGAGTCCGTTTGTATCAGGTATCGGATGACCGGCTTCAGTTACATCAATATATTTCAAGTTACATGAATGACCATATTTGACCACAATGTGTCCTTCGGTAATCCTGCCCGAAAGTATCTTTTCAACCTCAGCTCCCATCATTGCACTGGCTTTTCCGGCACCGATAACATAAATATTTTCAATTGTTTCCAGCGGGAAATCCAGATGACCGATTTTCAGACAATTATCTTTCAAAGACATCTCATTCACTATCAATCTGTCTGGGAGAACACTTTCAACTCCCGCCAGAAAGATCTTTTCAGCAATTGTTCTGCAATTCATTTTATCGTTTTCCATCCGTATAGTAAATCAATTATAAGTGCAGACCTATTACAGTATTATTAAAGATGTGATCCATACACACGCAAAAACAACAATTCCCATGACAATAGTTGAAGATGAATAAACTTTTAAAGTTATTGACGGATCCACTTCTGAAAAATTGGAGATGACCCAGAAATAAGAATCATTAGCATGAGATACAATCATAGAACCTGCACCCATTGATAACATAGTAAGCAACCTTCCCCATTCTGAATCCAGACCAAGTATTGATAACATCGGAGCGACAAAGGATGCTGTTGTGATTATAGCCACAGTAGACGAACCTTGTGCAGTTTTCATAATAACTGCTATCAGAAATGGTACCACAATACCAATATTTGTGCCTGCCAGCAGCTTGCCTATTGAGTCACCTGTGCCTGTTGCTTTAATTACCATCCCGAACATTCCACCAGCAGCTGTGACGATAAGTATTGGTCCCGACTTTTCTATGGCTTCCCGAAAAACCGAATTCAACGATTCGATTGTTTTATGTTTAATCAATAGTATAGCAAGAACAACACCAATTAATAATGCAAATATGGGCTCACCAGGCAGAAATAGTATTCTTGAAATCAAACTCCGGCTTCCATTGTCGAGCATATTAGATAAGGATTTGAGTGCTATCAATAACAGAGGGACGGCAATCGGAAGGAACGAAAGGAAAACTGAGGGAAGATTGTTTTCAGTTAGTTTTGTGTCCACTTCAATCTCTTTAACCGGTTGATAATTTTTACCACTTGAAATCCATTTGCTCCAGAAATATGCAGCTATTGTTCCAGGTATTGCAAAGACTGTTCCAATAACAATCAGGTAGCCTATATTCACCTTGAGAAGACCTGCGGCAGCCAGTGCTCCTGGGTGAGGTGGTATAAGGCAATGCACCGAATAAAGTGAACATGCGAGAACTGACGCCAGAAAGGGCATTGGTATTTTCGATTTTGAACTTAACGACTTGGAAAGTCCGCTTAATATAATAAATCCGGAATTGCAGAAGATTGGTAAACCGGTGATAAATCCTATGAAACCCAACGCCTGGGCACTTTTGTTTTCTCCTGTCTTTGAAAGAATAAATCTTGCAATGCTTAGTGTTCCTCCTGTCTTGTCAAGTGTAATTCCAATAATTGCACCAAGGATTATTAAGAATCCGATGGTGGCCATTGTGCTCCCAAATCCTTCCTGGATTGTACTAACGATCGTTTTTACAGGGAGTACTGTAAAAGCCAGAAATAGCGAAACCAGAAACAAAGCAATAAATGCTTCAAGTTTCAGTCTGGATGTAAGAATAATGATTGCAATAATACTTATTCCTACAAGAATCGAAGTCAGCAGAGTACTCATTGATGAAGTTTAAGTAAAAAAGAGATAGGCGATAAATATCGCCGCGGTAAACCCTGCAAGATCAGCAAGTAACCCGCATCCTATCGAATACCTTGTATTTTTGATTCCTACCGAACCAAAATAAACGGCAACAATATAAAATGTTGTATCGGTGGTTCCCTGCATGGTGCAAGACAATCTACCAATGAAAGAGTCTGGTCCATTCGTTTTCATTGCATCAATCATCAGACCCCTGGCTCCGGTTCCTGAAAGTGGTTTCATAAATGCGACAGGCAGCGCGCCTGTGAATTGTGTATCAACACCCAGCCAGGCAAAGAACTTTGTTATACCAGCAATTATGAAATCCATTGTACCTGAAGCTCTGAAAATTCCTATGGCTACAAGAATTGCTACAAGAAAAGGTATGATCCTGATAGCAGTATTAAATCCCTCCTTTGCCCCTTCAATAAAAGCATCAAAGACATTAACCTTTTTAATAAATGCCAGGACGATAAAAAGTACAATTACCGACATTAGGATAAAGTTTGCAGCAAAAGTCGAAATGGTTGATATTTGGTCTTTAGGAAGCCGGCTGAAATATAATATTATACCTAAGATTATTGCTGAAAGTCCTCCCAAATATGCGAGTATTACCTTATCGAAAAGATTGATTTTCTGAATTATAGCTACACTTACCATCCCTGTGAGAGAGGCTGCAAAAGTCGAGATCAGTATTGGAATAAAAATATCAGCCGGGTTGACTGCTCCAAGCTGCATTCTGTAAACAATAATGCTCACCGGAATAATTGTCAAACCTGCTGCATTAAGAACAAGGAACATAATCTGGGCATTTGAAGCTGTCTCCTTATCGGGATTGACCTCCTGCATCTCCTTCATTGCCTTAAGTCCCATCGGGGTTGCGGCATTATCGAGACCAAGCATATTGGCAGAAATATTAAGCATAATTGATCCGTAAACCGGATGACCCTTCGGTAAGCCTGGAAAAAGTTTTTCAAATAGAGGTCCTATAAGCTTCCCAAGAATTGCAACAGCTCCGCCTTTCTCTCCCACCTTAAGCAGTCCCATCCACAATGTGAGTGCACCAGTTAATCCAAGTGAAATTTCAAATCCGGTCTTTGCATTTGAAAAAACAGAATTAACCAGGTCATTGAATACTTGAGTATTACCAGCGAATATCAACTGACCAAGAGCCACAATGAACCCAATAATAAAGAATGCAATCCAGATATAATTTAAGGCCATGTTGATAGATTGAGATGCTAAGATAATTATAATAGAAGATAAAAGGCAAAAGACAAAAGACAAAAGAAAAAAGACGAAAGTAAACAGGCAAAAGGCACAAGTCGAAAGTCAAGGTCACTCACCTAATAGACTTTACAGACTTTATAGACTTTGCTTTTAATCCTAATTTAAATACATTTGTGTAAACGAAAAAAACTATGGCACGATTTACAAGAATAGATGTAATTCTTAAGATGCGGGAAGTGGGCATTGTGCCTATATTCTATCATAAAGATCCTGAAATATGCAGAAATGTAATCAAAGCATGCTTTGATGGCGGGATAAAAGTTTTTGAATTCACCAACCGTGGTGATTATGCACATGAATTATTCAGTGAACTTAATAAATGGGCCGAAAAAGAAGTTCCGGGGTTAGTTATGGGTGCAGGTTCAATAGTCGATGCCGGAACAGCTTCCATATATATTCAGCTGGGTGCTAACTTCATTATTTCTCCGATACTTAATCCTGAAATGGCAAAAGTAAGCAACCGGAGAAAGATCTTGTGGATACCAGGTTGTGGAACACTCTCAGAAATCAGTTATGCAGAAGAGCTTGGTGCCGAGATAGTTAAAATATTCCCTGGTTCATCGGTAGGTGGACCTGATTTTGTCAGAGCAATTAAGGGCCCATGTCCCTGGACAAGTATTATGCCAACTGGCGGTGTTGAACCAACACTTGAAAATTTAACAGAATGGTTTAATGCAGGTGTAACATGTGTCGGAATAGGTTCAAATCTCATTACAAAAGAGCATATCCTTAAGAAAAACTGGTCGGGTCTTACAAAGAGAGTTACAGCAGCAGTTAAAGTTGCAAGAATGTTTCATGTTGAATAATCTCCTTCTTTCTCCTCTTCTCCTCCATAATATACTCAATTCCCCGGGGACCTGTATAATTCCAGATTGGAAATAACAGGACAAGCTTTTGATTTACTGATAGTTATTTTTATTTTAGATGTTTTTATAACAGGAAATTTCCGAATTATTTTGTGCCCAATTGTCGTGCCATCAATTAATTGTTTCCATTCACCATTATTAAACGCTGAAACCTTAAATTCCTGAACTCTTTGCCCAAGCTTGATGTATTCCTGAAGTACGATTCTGTTCACCTCTGTTTCTGCTCCCAGGTTGACAATTATGTCGCCGGTAGTCTGGAAATCATTTGTGGCCCAGAAAGTTTCCGGATTTCCATCATTCACGTTTGAAGCTTCATATCCTGGTCCTCTGAATGATGATGCAACTACAGTCTTCCCTCTTGCGAGATCGGTTTCGAATTCTTTTTTTAGCAATTCCCTGAAAGCAAGAAGGGACTTGACATCGTTCTCATGCAGAAGTCCTCTCCTGTCGGACGGAACATTCAGAAGCAGATTACTGTTCCTTCCCACTGAAGAGTAATAAAGTTCCATCAGGTTCGCAGGGGACCTTACAAGTGAATCCTGATTTTTATGATAGAACCATCCCGGACGTATTGATACATCAACTTCAGCCGGGACCCAATAGTTACCATCTTCATGACCTTCTCCAAGGATTTTAGCGAAGTCACCTCCCGGATACATTTCATCTTTTTTAAGTAGACACCAATTTGTCATACTACCCATTCCGCTCTCATTACCGACCCATCGGATATCTGGTCCAGCATCGCTGAACATAACTGCCGATGGCTGCAATTCTCTTACTATCGTGTGGGTATTTGCCCAATCGTAATAAGTTTTGTTATCAATTTTTCGTGTCTCTCCTGAACCTCCATAATACCCGTCACCTCCGTTTGCACCATCGAACCAGACTTCAAAAATATCGCCATATTCCGTAAGAAGCTCCCGGAGCTGGTTTCGGTAATAGGTCAGATATTCCGGAGTTCCATATATTGAACTGTTCCTGTCCCAGGGTGAGAGATAAACTCCGAGCTTCAATCCATATTCGTCACAGGCTGAACGGAGTTCCCGTAATACATCTCCTTTGCCATTCTTCCAGATAGAATTTTTAACAGAATGGTTTGTAAATTTTGATGGCCACAAACAAAAACCATCATGATGCTTTGCTGTAATTATGATGCCTTTCATACCTGCATCCCTGGCAATTCTGGCCCATTGTCTGCAATCTATTTCTGTGGGATTGAAAACAGACTCATTTTCATCTCCATAACCCCACTCTTTATCAGTGAAGGTATTAACTGTAAAATGGACAAACATATAATACTCCATTTCATGCCAGGCAAGTTGCCTTTCTGAAGGAACCGGGCCATAAGGATCAGGTGGTTTCACTTGTGAAAAGGCTGAAAGCGATAGATCTTTAATTCTTATTTTTCTGAATTTTACAAGAGATCCATGCCCCAGGAATCCGATATGACCAGTACTATTTTTCAATCCCGGGTGGTCCTTATGATCCAAGGTTCCGTTATTTCCTGGTTCTTCAATATCACCATCGATAATTGCAGTACCATTAAGAACAATCTTAATATGAGTTCCTTTTGCAGTAACCTCCTCATAATTCCACTCACCTGTTGGTTTCAGGAATCCTCTTCTCGATGGAATTACCCCGTATACCGACCCGTGATACTGGTAAGGCTGCAGGTTATCATAAACAGGGTCTGTGTCATCAAGTATCTGAAGTTCCATACCCACATAAGCTGCATCTCCGGTCAACGGAGCTCTGATGCCCAGACCGTTATTTGCAGCCGGAGTAAGCTGAAATTCAAACCGGATTATAAAATCAGTGTATTCTTTTTTAGTATAAAGATTACCTATATTTCCTTTGGATGGAATCGTAACTAACAATCCATCATCAACTCCATAGGCAATTGTATCTCCCACCCAGCCGTTCAGATTTCTTCCATTGAAAAGTGCAATAAATCCTTCCGATTTTTCTTCAGGGGTAAGATCGAATTCTTTTTCATCTATTTCCCTGACATATATATCTCTGAATGCCAGATCAGTACCATGAGCCTGAAGTTCTATGGGGCCTGTTGGGAAGATGGGGATCTTGCGATCCCAATAATTTTCCAAAGTGACATTATCAACAACAAGTTCTCCATTCATCCAAACTGATACCTTCTCACCGATCATTACAATTCTGAAACTATTCCAGTCACCGACGGGATTGTCAGCTACTTTAAGAGGTTTCGACTGGTTTGTCTGGTTATTGTATAATCCACCCGAGCCGACCTGCGCACCTACATCTACTCTCGAAGTATCCCATATCTGGACCTGAGGAGAACCTCTCAGATAAATCCCGCTATCGCCTTTCTTAGTGATTTTCCAGTCCACTAACATTTCAAAATCACCATATTCCTTTATTGAACAAAGGTTATCCCCTTCACCATTAAACACAATATTACCATCTTTAACACTCCAGTTTCCAGATACTTTTTTATTTGCTTGGATCTGTTTTTTAGCCAGCTCGGCAGGTTTCATCTTAGCCCTCGCAACCGGGTTTTCAACGAGCCCCTGCCATCCTGCAAGATCTTTACCGTTAAACATTGATTTAAAACCCTCTTCGGATGGCATGGAAGCTAAATATTTGTTCACCATTTCTTTATCATATTCACTCCCTTGACCTTTCAGCTTTCCGACAGCCCTGGTAAGGATATCTTTTACCAGCTCTCCAGACAAGCCTCCTTTGGAATTTACCAATGGAAGAGCTATATATATTGCAGATTTGGCAGCGGTTGCCGAAGTTGAAGAATCCTCAAGATAATTTGCAACAAAATAAAGAGACTGATAGGTTTTGAATTTTCCTATTTCGGTAAGGATTTCATTCTTACGCTCGGGGCTCAAAGCAAAAGGCATAATCTTTCTGAGTAGCAGCAACTTTTGTTCATCGGGTAGACCAGCAGATTTTATCTGGTTGACATATCCCTCAAATGCCGGCCCTTCATAAGTTTTATCTCCGGAGGCGCATATCTCAAACAATGCTGAAGAAGCTGAATAATCTTTCCAGGTTGAAAGAGTCTTAAAACATACATCACGGATATCAGCATTCCCATTTTCAAATTCCTTACTTACAGTTTTAATAGCTTCATGTCCGCCTGTCTTTGCAAGGACTGGAATAATTTTTTCCTTTTGAATATTGCCTCCCATGGCTTTCAGGATAGCAGATGATCTCTTTTCAGGATCAGGTATTTTATTTGCCGCCTCTGCGATGGCAGTCTGGATTTCATTTATATAATCTTGATTATCTGTATTTGAGAGCAGGTCAATTAGCTTTGTCTGATCAGAAGGTCTTGCTAGATTTGCAAGTGCCTTAATAGCAGCTGTTTTTAAAAGTTCTTCACCTGATGCAGTAAAAGGGAAAACCTCGTTGAAATACTTATTCCCTTTATTCCAGTCCAGCAGTTCAATCGTACTTTTTCTGGCAGTAGTAGTTCCTCCTTTCAGAACAGGGATAAGAAGTGATATATTATCGTTGCCACAAACCGTCATGAGAGCGGATTTTGCAGCCTCCTGATCAGATTCGCTGCTGAATTTCATCATATAATCTATCAATGCAGGGATAGACTTGCTTCCGTTTATCTTAACAACAGCCGCAGAAGCCTCCTTCCTGACATTCAAATTATGATCTGATAATGAGGCAGTTACAAGCGACAAGGCCAAATGATCTGATCTTATACCCAGCATATTGATGATTTCAGGTTTTGCATCCGGAATTGCTTTTGGGAAATATTCAATCCATTTCTTCACAACTTCTGTTCCCGTAATTTTGAGCGACATCCGGATAGCTGCATTTCTGTATTTGCTGTTTGAATTAGCGGCCGCTTTGAGTATATCAGTCATTGCATTTATACCGTGAAAGTTTACATAGGTATCAAGTGCGACAGTCTTGTTTTGAATTGTTGAATTATCTTCGCATTTTGAAATAATGAGCATGCAAATCTTATCCATCGTTCTGACATTGCCATTCAGGCCAACTACCTTAGCATAGTTAAGCAATGAAGCTGTTGCCCCGGTAGCTTCCCATTTATATTCAACCTCTTTGGCTGCTCTTAGCAAAACAGGATATGCTAGTTGATTGCCACTCTGGGCGAGCGCGTTGAATGCAGAAGCTTTTATATTGATATCATCTATTGAAGCCCAGGTAATATACTCATTTACTGCAACTTGTGATTTCATCAATGCAAGGGTGTTCATGACCGCAGCTGCACATGGAAGATCTTTGTTCTTAAGTGATACCGTTAATATAGTTTCTGCTGTTTTTCCACCGACGGCAGAGATTACTGCAAGTGCCGGATTGCACATTTCCTTATTCATCAGATATATCTTCATGGCTTCAGCCGACTCACTCCCGCCAAAAAGTTGAAGTTGTTTCATGAAAAAGTCTTTAACACTAAAGTCAGTTTCGTCTGTAGCGTAACCAATACAAACTTTTTCCCACATCGGTCTTACATTTTCTTTATTTTTCCCAGAGAGAAAACGTGAAAGACTTTCAATCGCGAACCTTGGACGTGTGTCATCGCCCGTTCCTGCAGGAATAACCTGATCGCAAATCTCATTCATTCCTGTTTCTCCGAGTGACAACATCTCGACCATAAGCTTGTCAGTTAATTGGTTGTCATTAGCAGGCAGACGGGCAAGAAGATCTGCCACTTTTGTTTCAGTGGTCATTTTATCCTGCGTGTAAGCTGACAGGGAAAGAAGCAGAAGAGTAAAACTGATAATAACTATTCTTTGGATTTTCATCTTTTCAACTTTTTCAACTTTTCAACACTTCAACAATTTTTAACATTAATCAGATTTTCCATGGTCCACGCATTGGAGGGTTAATGAGCCTATTGGCTCCTTCATCATCAATAAACTGCTGTTTAACAGGATCATAATTAAGATTTCTTCCGAGCCTTAGTGCAATCACACCAAGGTTTACAATCGAACATGATCTGTGACCATTTGCCTCATTTAGTGCGAACTTTTTCCTTGTAAGAACTGATTCGGTGAATGTTACAATTTGTGGTGCCGGATCCGGAAGAGAATCAATCAGTTTTTGAATATCAGGGATATCCGATCTGAATCCTTTAAAAACTTTCCCATCAGGTCCTTCAATATATGCAGCATCTTTATCGCGGTTTTCACCATCGAGAATTATCTGGCATCCGTCGGCATAGGTGAAGCTAATCCTGCGCCATGAGCCTACTGCATCATAATTTTGTTCAGGTGCATCAATTTCGACAGAAACAGGTCCTGTTTCATCTTTACCAAGAAGGTACTGAACAGGGTCGAGATAGTGCTGACCCATATCACCTAAACCGCCGCCATCATAATCCCAATAGCCTCGAAACTTAGTATGAACCCGTTCGGGATTATACGGTTTATAAGGGGCAGGTCCCAGCCAGAAGTCATAATCGAGCTCCGGAGGAACAGGCATTGGCTTGAGATTATAAAGTCCCCTCCAATAGAATTTCCAGTCATAACCTGTTATTCCGCTAACTGTTACTTTGAGTGGCCATCCAAGAACCCCGCTATCGACAAGTTTCTTGAGTGGCTTTACAGTTGTTCCAAGTCCATAAAACTGATCTTTAAACCTGAACCATGTATTAAGTCTGAACATCCTGCCATTTTTCTGAACCGCTTCAACCACTTTTATTCCTTCACCAATTGTGCGGGTCATTGGTTTTTCACACCAGATATCCTTACCGGCTTCAGCAGCTGTTTTTGATATTATACCATGCCAGTGTGGCGGAGTGGCAATATGAACTATATCTATATCCTGCCTTGCAATCATTTCACGAAAATCATGGTAGCCTGAGATATTTCCGCCTGCTGCTGCAATAGCCTGGTCAAGATGAGTCTTATCAACATCACATACTGCGATGAGACGTGTACCTTCATATTCAAAATGGCCTCTCCCCATTCCACCTACTCCTACAATGCCTTTGGTAAGCTGATCGCTTGGAACAGTATAGCCCTTTCCTCCAAATACATGCCTGGGTACAATTGTAAAAACGACAATTGCAGCAGCTGTTTTTTTTAGAAAATTACGCCTGGGTAATTTAAGTTCTTTCATATCATTGTTGTTTCATCTAATTTGAAATTACGAATTACGAATTACGAATTAGAAATAAGAAAATACGAATTACTCTGCAATTTGCAAGATTTAAGGTCAAAATACAAGTAGAAGAAGTTCTATTTTTATTAAACCAGAATCCGGTATATGGTGTGCGGCTTGAGGTTATATAAGTGACTTACCGCACACCGGATACCACATACCGGAATAAAAGAACCCCCTTCGGGCTGATTAGAAGTTGGTCAACTGACATACTTCACAGTGAAGGGGGATAAAATGTTCCGGAGAATTTGGGAAAATGGGGAAAGGGGACTCCGGAACAGTGGAAAATCAAACCTAAAACTACTTACCTGTCTGATTCTTTCATTTTCATTTTTAATTCAAGACTATCAATTATCATTTTATTTAACTTTGGCGCCAGGTCATCCTCCTTAATCATCTTTACAAGCATATTTGCAACTATCCCTGCACCTTTCTTTGATGCATAACCAGAATCTTTATGCGTTACGGGTAATCTGCCATAATGAATGTAAGATCTGCTACTCATTAAAATAGCATAGCCACATATAGAATCAGGATTCCCTTTTATACATCAACAGACTCATCAAAATCACCATTAAAAATAGTGTGATCTTCCTTAATAAAACACTATTGGATTAGGTTTTGTATGAACCGTTAGTTTTAATGTATATACGTTGGATCTGATTGGATGAATAATGATCTTACCCTTCTCCAATTTTAAATGAAGAACCGCTCCCGGGAATAAGACCGGTATTGCCAAATCCGGGATCAAAAAAAAGCAGGTTTAAAATCTGCCTTTTATAAAACATGAAATAATAATCAGATAGTAACTTATTGTTTATCTCTTCAGGCTGTAAACGGATACTGATAAAAGGTAAATCATACAAACTATCAGTATTGACATTCCGAGAGCAACATTGCTAAGATCGCTTATCCAACCAATAAGTAATGGTATAACTGCTCCTCCTGAAATCGCCATCATCATCAGTCCGGAGATTTCATTGGTACGTGTAGGATATTTTTCAACTGTGATTGAGAACACCAGAGGGAATATGTTAGCGACAGCAAGGCCTATAAGGAAGACCAGACCCCAGGCCATAAAGGGAGAGGATACAAGTAATATAGCAACCAGACATAAGATTCCCAGAACAGCCGACCACATGAAGAATTTCCGGGAAGAGATTCTGGTTAGCATAATAGCTCCGGCAAAGGTACCGAGCATACGTCCGAAGAAATAGACACTTCTTCCCGATTCCGCTGCTGTCGAATCGATATGAAAATGTTTGATAAGAAACTGGCCGGAATTGGAATTGAATCCTACATCGATACCTACCACCAGGAAAATAGAAATAACCATCATCAGGACAAATCCTGTACCCAGTAATTTGAAAGATGAAGCAAAAGTAGCCTTGGTTTCTGTCTGTTTAACCTCCTCAATTTTCGTGAACCCCAGCCAAAAAACTGAAAGAATAGAAACAATCCCGAAAACAAGGAATTCGAGCTTCCAGTCTCCGAAACGTGATGCAAAAACTGCTGCCAATGGAGCCCCGATCATTGAACCAATAGCCTTTACAAATTGTGAAAAGCTGAGAAAACTCGATTTCTGGTTTCCGGGAACAACATCAACAATAAGAGGGTTTGCAGAAACCTGGACAATAGTATTACCAATTCCAAGAAGGGCAAAGCCGGCAAGAACCATTACAAAAGAATAGAAGAAAAAAGGTACCAGAAGTCCCAATGCTGTAACACACATTCCAATGTTTAGCACAAACTTTTTGCCCAGGCGAGATTGTAAAACTCCTACAGGAACAGACAGAATAAAAAACCATAGGAAAGCCACGGAAGGGATTAGTTGCGCCAATGTGGCACTAAGGTTCATATCTTTACTTACACGGTCAACCCCGATACCAACAAGGTCAACAAAACTCATGACAAAAAATGCCATAAGCACAGGAAGTATTTTGGTAATGTTTACTTTTTGTGTATTCATATCATTTGGGTTTGTGGTTTGTGGTTTGGAGTTTGGGGTTTGCGGATTTACATTAAAGGCAGCGCGTGCTGAACCGATTTCCAGAAATCCTCATCAAGCAGATATGCGCTTCCAAGAAGAGCAGCGTCCTCTTTAAGTTTTGAAATAGCTACTTCACATGAACAATTCTCTTTTCTCAATCTTTCTTCAAATACATCACCAAAGAGGTTGTATGCATGAGAAATATTTCCTCCAATCACCAAAATTTCAGCCTTGAATTTTTTGAGCCATGGTGCCAGGAACAATCCGGCATTGTCTCCAAAATCTATAAACAGATCTGTTACTAATTTATCTGTTGCTGCCAGGGAAGCGAGCTCTTTTACTCCACTCAACTCTTTACCAGTGAGTTTCTTATACCTGGAAAGTAATCCACGGGTCGAAAAATAATCGTCAGCAATTCCATCTTTATAAGGAAGATGATAAATACAACCTAGTTTAGGTACTTCCGATCCATCAACTATTGGAATACGTTTACTGATAAAGGCAGATCCGAAACCAGTACCCAATGTGATTGAGAGCGACCTGTTAAACTTAGAGGCACTGCCTGCCCATGCTTCTCCAACAGCGAAAGCTGATGCATCGTTCATAAATCTGATGAGAAAACCGTCATGAATAGCAAGGCTGCTGGAGATCGCATCAGTAATATTTAATCCATAAAGATTCTCATATTTTGCTACACCCTGTATATAACAAATACCCTTCACATAATCAAATGGGCCTGGCATTGCAAAACCAATTCCTTTAACATTTTCCAAAGGAATTTTAGCTAAAACAGCCGATAATGCCTGGGTCCAGATTCCAATTATAGCGCTAGCCTGCGCCTGGTTATCAACCGATCTTTCTGTCAAGCTATCCCTGATGATCTTGCCCGAAACCAGATCAATAGCAGCACAACTGATATGACTTCCACCGATATCAGTACCTATGGCAATGTTTTTATTCATGGAAAAAGTCAATATGAAACCTGGTTAAAACTATTATTAAAACTGCCGTTGAAAATATCTAATTTTGTCATCAATGCAAAATATATTAGCGCAATATTAAAATCTTAATCAAAATAGACTGGTTTTTGGCAGGATCAGGAATCATGATAATTCAGGAACAGATGATGCAGGTAATAACGTCCGGACCAAACCTGTCCTGATAAAATAATTCCGGAAACCCAATTCACTGATTTATCTCATACAAAAATTGATTTTAAAGCAGTAAATTCGAATAGGCTATTTTTGATTTTGCTTTTATAATAATGATATTCAATTAATTCTATGAATTCAAAAGACTAAATAAAAATAAATAATCATGCCAAAAGTAACAAAAGAAGATGCACTTCTCTATCACAGCAAAGGACGTCATGGTAAAATAGAGGTTATCCCCACAAAACCTTATTGTACCCAATTCGATCTCAGCCTGGCATATACTCCGGGTGTTGCGTATCCCTGTCTTGAAATAGAAAAGACTCCCGAAGATGCTTACAATTATACTGCTAAAGGGAATCTTGTCGCTGTAATATCAAACGGGACTGCAGTACTCGGGCTTGGTGATATTGGAGCCATGGCAGGCAAGCCTGTCATGGAGGGTAAAGGACTCCTGTTTAAGGTATTTGCCGATGTTGATGTTTTCGATATTGAGGTTAATGAAAAAGATCCGGTAAAATTAATTGAGTTTTGCAGGCAAATTGCTCCAACATTCGGGGGAATTAACCTTGAAGATATTAAATCGCCTGAATGTTTTGAGGTGGAAACAGCGCTAAAAAAGATACTTGATATCCCGGTGTTTCATGATGATCAGCACGGAACAGCAATTATTTCCGCAGCAGGCTTGCTGAATTCGCTGGAAATAACCGACAGAAAAATAGAGAATCTGAAGATGGTAGTTTGTGGTGCAGGTGCAGCTGCAATTTCATGTTCCAGATTATATGTTTCCCTTGGCGTCAGGAAGGAGAATATTGTGATGTGTGACTCGAAAGGTGTTATAAATAAAAAAAGGAAAGACCTGAATATATATAAACAGGAATTCATTACCGGCAGGGATCTGGACACTCTTCAACAAGCACTTAATGGCGCTGATCTTTTTCTTGGTCTGTCAACTGCCTGTATTATGACACAGGAAATGCTGGCATCGATGGCAAAAAACCCAATCATCTTTGCAATGGCGAATCCTAATCCTGAAATTTCTTTCGAAGATGCTATGGCTACCAGGGATGATATGATATTTGCAACAGGAAGATCAGATTATCCGAACCAGATTAATAATGTGCTGGGATTTCCATTCATATTCCGCGGAGCATTGGATGTAAGAGCATCAACCATTAATGAAGAGATGAAACTTGCTGCTTCAAAGGCTCTTGCTGCACTTGCGAAAGAACCCGTACCTTATTCTGTTTTAAAAGCTTATAATATTGAAAAACTAAGTTTCGGAAAAGAATATATTATTCCAAAACCGCTTGACCCCAGATTAATATCATGTGTGGCTCCGGCGGTTGCAAAAGCAGCCATGGATAGCGGCGTGGCTAAATACCCGATATCTGATTGGGAGGTATACAAGAAAAGTCTCGACAAAAGAATAAGTGAACATATAAAAAAAGTAGGCAATTGCAATGATGTAGAATGAGAATTGATTATTAACGAATGATGTTAATCTTTTTTCTGTCAGCAATTTGCTTTGAAACTTTCTTTTCATACATTGAAAGAATCATTTCCACTATATCCTGAATTGCGAAAGAGCTCCTGTTGATTGTGGCATCAAACAGATAGTCAATGTTTAACGGTTTTTTATCCAGGAAGGTTTGTATCAGGTTGAATCGTTTTTCATCGGTATCAACTACATACTTTTCCGCATTTTCAATGTTCATGTCTTTCTTTTTCATCACATTTTCAACTCTCCAATAGAAAGGTGCAATGAGCCTGATATGAAGTGCATCGGCAATTTCATGAGCTATTGATACACCTCCTCTTCCAACAAGTATGATGAATCCATCTCTACATATTGAGAGCACTACATCTTTAATAGCTTTCTTTACTCTCAGGTCGCTTATAAAACCACCCGAAAAGGCCATTATCATTTCTGAAATATTGGATAATTCAATTCCTTTATAGAAATTTTCAACACGCTGAGTATCTGTATTTAATTCTTTTGCAATCGCATAGATAATATCTTTATCAACCCATTTCCATTTAGTTGTACCATATTTATGGTTTAATTCATCTGCCAGAATAGAAGCTACCTGTCGGGCATCACAACCTGTCAGACGCGAAATTGTAATTACAGGGCCATCATCAACAGGAGCCTTTTTAAATATTGACTCTCTATACCGACCATCAAAATAATCAAAAAACTTTTCCATCTCACTTTTCTCCTTAATTGGCAATTTATTGAAGGTGCTGGAATACAGAGTGTATATAAGTTTGTATATTAATCACTTATCCCGTATGAGCGACGGATGAGATTTGTCGAAACTAAGAGCAGTTCCTAATGAATTATTGACACTAAAATTTATGAAAAATAAATGAATCAGTAAAATTTATTTGTATCAGAGTTCTCTTTATCCTTATATTAAATAAATTTGTCTGCTAATACTTCAATAACTGTTCAGACCGGTCTGATTATTGAGGAATAATGGCTTATAAAATATTAATGAAAACTTTTCGGATAAATTTTTTCTTTATTCTGCTTACAGCCTTTTTTGTCATAGGTTGTAAAAAGAACGTTGTTATTAACGAAAAACAGGCAATACTTTTTCAGGTTGATTATGTGAATTATGCATGGGGGTATCAGCATAATGGATTCTTTATCGATAATAAGGGAAATGTTCTGACATATAAAAATCCGCAAATCTGGAATTTCCCTGATAAAAATTTTAACCTTAGCGAAAACCAGGTCCGCGATAATATTGGACATTGCCTTAACTCGGGGAAAAAAATTCCGTCTGAAGAGCTAAAAAAATATTCCAGCTATATTAAAAACATATCATCAAGTAAAGTTACTGCATTAAAGAATATTTCAGCCGATGCAGGATCGATGGAGTATATCTGCTATCAATTCTCAGAGAACACAGGAAGTTATAAAGGCAGCCTGATAAAAATGGAAGGTGATTTTACATGCGAAAACCTGAATTTCTTTTCCAAAAAGGTTACAATATGGTTGAAAAATCTTAATGACTCTGTAGAAAAGAAATAAGATGTGCTCTATTAAGATTGTTATTTTCAGAGTTTTCAAAGAATAGTAAACACAACTAAATTTTGAATTTTCTGCAGATTTTATTATATCTTTACTTCCTACAAAACAATCATCTCGCTAACAATATTAATTTATTCATCATGGTCACAATCATTTACTCCCGACCTGAAATATTCTGGTTCATTTTAGGTCTTGGACTGTTTCTTCTCGAATTAGTCATCCCCGGACTGATTATTTTTTTCTTTGGTCTTGGCGCCTGGGTTACTGCTCTGGTTTGCCTGGTAGGGAATCCTGGTATAAACTTGCAAATAATAATTTTTGCAGCAAGCTCAACTCTATTACTTCTTGCACTCAGAAGAATAATTCAGAAAAAATTCTTAAATAGTAAGAACACCCGGTCTGACGATGTTGAAGATGAGTTTACAGGAAAAGAGGCGTTTGCCACAATCGATTTTGGTGGTATGAAACAAGGAAAAGTCGAGTTTAAGGGAACAACCTGGACAGCTGAATCTGAATCACAGATAAAAGAAGGACAAAGAGTTGTCATAATAGAAAAAGATAGTTTTAAATTAATAGTTGAACCTAAAAAATAATTAAAATGGAAGGATCAAGCACGACTTTTATTCTTATTGGTGTAATCTTCTTAGGGTTTATTCTGATTGCATCAATGATTAAGATTATTCCGCAGCGTACAGCAATTATCGTTGAAAGATTGGGAAAGTATAGAGCCACCTTTACAGCCGGCTTCCAGTTACTCATCCCTTTTTTCGATAAAGTAAGATACAGACACACCCTTAAAGAACAGGCAATTGATGTTGCACCACAGATATGTATTACCCGTGATAATATCGCAGTTGAGGTAGACGGCATCCTCTATCTTCAGGTTCTGGATCCTCAAAAAGCTTCCTATGGCATTGATAATTACAGATTTGCATCGATTCAGATTGCTCAGACAACCATGAGGAGTGTAATCGGGAAACTGGAACTTGACAGAACATTCGAAGAACGAGAAACAATCAATGTTACAATTGTTGAAGCTGTTGATAAGGCCAGTGAACCATGGGGTGTAAAGGTAACCCGGTATGAGGTTAAAAATATTTCACCTCCCCAGAGCATAAAAGATGCCATGGAAAAACAGATGAGGGCCGAAAGGGAAAAGAGAGCAATTATTGCCGAATCGGAAGGTGCCAAACAGGCAAAAATAAATGTTGCTGAAGGAGATAAACAAGCTCTTATTAAAAATTCAGAAGGTGAAATGCAGAAGCGCATTAACGAGGCTGCCGGACGTGCTTCTGAGATCGAGCAATTGGCAAAAGCAACTTCCAATGGATTGAGAGCAATATCATTAGCAATATCAGAGGAAAACGGATTAAATGCTGTTAACCTGAGAATTGCTGAGCAATATCTTCTGGCGTTTGGAAATATTGCCAAGACTACTAACACATTAATAATACCATCAAATCTCACCGACATTGCAGGAGCAATTGCAACTGCCACTTCGGTGTTTAATGAGACAAAGGATAAAAAGAAATAGAAATAGGTAGTGATAAATAGAAATATAAAAGCCAGACCTGATTGAATCTATGTCTGGTTTTTTGTTATCTCGAAATCAATTTTCTTAGACAATTACAACTTATTTCAATTTATTACTACCTATTGCTATTTATTACCACTAATTGCAACCTATTACGACAATTCAAACCTCCTCGTGTTCAGTTCTTTTTATTATCTCATTCTGCAGATCCTCTCCCAGGTCATTGAAATAATCGCTGTAACCTGCCACACGAACAATCAGGTCCCTGTACCATTCAGGATGTCGCTGGGCATCTTTAAGAGTTTCAGCGTTAACTACATTGAATTGAATATGATGACCATCCAGACTGAAGTAGCTGCGGATCAAAGCAGTCAGCTTTTCATAACTATCCTCATCTTCAAAAAATGAAGGCGAAAACTTTTGATTTAAAAGGGTACCACCTGTCCGAAGATGATCAATCTTCGAGGCTGATTTAATTACAGATGTAGGTCCGTTATGATCAACACCCTGGAAAGGCGAAATGCCTTCAGAAAGAGGTAGATGAGCATTCCGTCCATCAGGTGTGGCACCTGTAACACTCCCAAAGTAGACATGAGAAGTTGTAGGCAGCAAGTTAATACGATGGACTCCCCCTCTTGAATTTGCTCTTCCATTTACTGCATCATAATAAATCTCAAAAACAGTAACTGCTTGTTGATCAGCATAATCATCATCATTGCCA
>PLLX01000048.1:55181-84916 GCA_003141415.1 Bacteroidales bacterium | reverse complement strand
ATTTTCTATATAATCTTTATAAACCCTCACTAAATCTTGTAATGTCTCTGCGTCTGTCCATCGTCCCGGTAGTGGTGCTAACCGACCATCTAATCCCATATCAAACAAAAAATAGCCCCCATAACCCCTCTTATATACATGGACAATAAATTGTTCTACATTTTTTTCTGGATACATCATAGCACCATAATATTGGCAAGCCATGATGACATCTTCAAAATATTCCTCTTGTGTTGCAGGTCTATAGGAGTAAGAACAGATACATTTAAAGCTGTCCCATTCTCTTATCCCCTTTCCCCGGTCTATATTATCATCATACTCCCAAAGTATGCCCATCCCCCCGTTTGACTGCCGAGAATTTGATAAGGAAAATCCTGTCTTGGCTTTTGCTTTCGCCTGGTTGGCATTAAGGTTTCTAAAGGGGTCTATACCACATGTGAATCTCTGACCATTACGGGGTCTCCATGACATAACCATCTTCTGACTCAACCCGTCCCATATTTCGATACCCTCTCTTTGATTAGTCATCTGCGAGGGTAAATCCATTGATATTTTGAACTTGGGTATGTCATTGGATTGTTCAAAGAGTACGTTACTATTGGGATCACTTGTTTCCCTATAAAAAAACCCTGTTTTATAAGGAGGCTTTCCAAGTGATTTCATTCGGTTAAGTTCACTAAGCCTTGTGTCAACTATCTCTAAATTATATCCAACATTACCAGAACTTCCTAACCAACACTCCGCCCATTCAAAAGGAGATTTTCTTCTGATACTTCGATAAAGTTCGAGTGATTCCGGTGTGTTGGTAGTTAATAAAGCATCTCTTTCCGCCTGCATTGTTTCTTTTGCCCCTTTCTTACTCACTGCAAAAATAGACATTGGAGATAGTCTTATCTGCCTATCTGTGGGTGTTTCTATAACCGACTTACCAAACCTGTCAATATATCCCTCAAGTCTCAAATATGCAGGTAGAAATATTCTTGCAAAACCTTCTGTTGTCTGTCCTTTTATCGGTATCCTATGATAGAAGTTAGACATGGTGCAGAGTTTAAAATATGGTACAGAGCCACTTTCTAAATCCTCAACCGTACTGGGGTTCTTGACATACGCACCTTTTAAAATATTGATACCCATACCAGTTGACATGGTGAACTTATTGACATGCCACCTCTCAAATATGTCTGCTGTTGAATTAAATCCCTTTCCCTGCTCGTCATTCAACACCCCATTAAGTCTGTCTCCCTCATTAGCAAATAGTCCTCCTGAATCCGAGTAGGCGATAGCACTCTTTAATCCTCGTATGCTGTAGACATTAGGAGGTGCGTCAAGCCTTAATATCGTTGGTCGTCTATTCCCTTCCCAAATGGGCTTTAACACCATAGGATAAGCATCGAAAGCCGGGAGTAATTTCTTTTTGTAGTGTGTCTCTGCGTTTTTCCCCTCAAAAGAAATGATGGTACTAAAATAGGAAAGGTTTGTCATCGCACCCATGAGTATCTTATGCACAGCCTCATGTGTAGCTCCTGTTCTACGTGTTTTGGGTTCACAGTCCCCAAAGAAGAGACGCCTACCCAAGTCAATCATTTCATATTTACCATCCTTATTTTTTTTGGCAAGTCCTGTGTCATCTAAGTCTGCAAATGTTTCCGTGCATGATTCAAGATACCTTGCAAAGCAAAATTTTCGTCTTACGTCATCCCTATATTCTGGATAAGTAATAGCCTCATCAATGTAATAGAAATTAAGAAAATCAAAATAATCTGGAGGAATAAAGGTTGGTTCTCCGTCAATGTAAACCCAGTAACCATACGTTCTCCACCACCACGCCTTTTTTAACCACTCGATTTCTTCTGTAAGATTTTCTTGTTCCTGTTCAATGAGTTCCCAAAAACGTATGTAGAACTTATAGCCCTGTATGGTATCCTGTCTGTTCTTTTTTTCTATCTCTGCGAGGTCTTTGAGTGCCTTGGCTTCAATTAACTTAAATTTACGTGGTACTTCAATCCTTCGAAAATATTGTTCATCTTTAAGGAGATTATAGCCATCTATTTTAGTTAAGTATTTGGGCGGGGTTGGTAAGCTAAAGTAAATGGGAATAAGACTTTGATCGTTCTCATTAATTACTTCCCATTTTTTGTACGGACAATCTCCGTACTGATCGTCTGGCTCTTCGTCATTAATAAACTTGGATTTTTCAATGACATATCCTGCATAGTACGGATTATATTCATCAGGAAGGCCGTTATTTTCTTCTTTGTATTTTACTATATCTTCTGGTCTGATCTTTAGGCGAATCGCCTCTTCTTCTTCAAAATCTGTTTCAAAAGAAAGTTTATTATCTTTAGGCACAACCCTTAATGTTGCCTCTTTTGCTTTACGTGGCATTCGTTTCTGTTTCGTTTTCACAAAGGTAAATAAAAAAAGGCAGAGCGTTTAACTCTGCCTAGATGTTGAAAATTCGTAATGGTTTCGTAATGGTATTATGCTATAAGTGCAAGTAAAGCAGTTAAAGTTAAGTTAACTCTCGCCCGCACAAGTTTATATCCACTTTCGATATAATACACAATAGAATCGGCTGCGCTTCCACTATCTGCAACTGCTACTGCCCATGCGAAGTTTTGAATAGGGATTATGGTGTTTACAGTACTTTTGGTACTATCCATCTTAGGATAGATCGGTAATGTCATTTCGAGATGAGTTGGAGTAGTGTTTATCTGAGTACTGATGTCTGCTACTGTCATGTGTAACTCCATATATTCTTTATGCTCCCTGTTGTCAAAAGGATTCTCAATGTAATAGAGACTTGAGTAGGCTGTATCGGTCATTACCCGGATTCCAGTAAGCCTGTTGGTGTTCAGAAGATACGAAGTACCACTTGTGGTATCCCTTACCCTCCTATTGTGATCTGCTTTGACGGTCTGCCATTTGGTGACAGTTGCCGCAAAGAGCATCGAAGGAATAAATGAGTGAGTGGTTACTGGCATGGCTTAGATAATATTATTGGTCAATTCGTAGATACGAGAGAAAAAATTATGAACTGAAGTGAATGTTGATGTTGTTCCTCCCCCTCTTACCCGGCTCATCACGTCTTCGATAGCAAGGTTAACAAGAACTTCTTTTCTCTTAAATGCTCCTTCAAGATAAACTACCCAACAATGAGCACCCGGATTAGGATTATATCTATTAGCGTAGACTATATTCGCCCACTGTATAACGGTATTAACCCCAGCTTTATCAGGATTGTTGTGAGGATGAACAGGCAGTGTAATAGTGTTACTATAAGCTGCCGTGTTAGCATAAACGATAATTTGTGCAGGAGTCTTGTCGATAATCAACGTACTCAAACCCTCTCTCCTGTCAAGAAAATTGTCAGAGTACTTTAAATTTGAACCATAGGTGGCGTTGGTTGTTATGTCCGTCATAAAATGCGGATTAAGCAAAAACTCTCTTGATGCACCATCAGATGCAGTTTTTCTCATTCCGGCGTTTCTGAAATCGTTCCAAGAGTAAACTTTAGCAATAAAAAGAATCATTGGCGTGAAAATTTAATTTTACAATATATTTACAACGCCACAAAATTACACATTATTTTCCACATCATTTCTAGAGAGTAATTTACCTTCTCTTTCATTTCGATCTCTGACTTCCTGTACCTTGCTCCAATTGCGCCTTATGTAAGCCTGTGCTGTGCTTAAATTAAGACTATGGTGGGGAAAGTTTATTAACTCGTCTCTGAAAGATTCTTCGAGCATAGTATGTGCCATAAATAGTCCATTGAACCATTTTAGATCGTCTCTTATGGCTCTTGGCGGCTCGTCCTCATTGAATTTGGCAAACACATGCCCTACCCTGATATTAGGATAAACTATACATTTTCCTCCGTAGACACGTGCCTTTAAACTTAAATAACTTTCCAACTTTCCCCAGCCTTGGTGGCCTATTAATCGTTGCCCTTCGATAGTGTCCCAACCGTATGTTTTTTCGTAGAACTCACGCTTCATAAAATAAAACGCCCCCATTAAACAACTTATCTCATAAGGTTCGTCTGATTTCTTTGATGCCCATTTGCCTTCAAGTATATCCCTATATTCAAGATTACTTCTTAACTTAGACTCTATGGGCAAATCGTCTACTGTCACTTTATAAAGTAATTTTGCCCCATATCTTGTAGTTCTATCGGGTGCATCAATATCATAATTGCCTAAATTAAGCCCCACACTTGCACAGCAACCGATTTGATTGTCTTTTACAAGCAATTTAACGTCATAGAACCACGATCTCTGCGGAAATGTATCGGCGCCTGCTAAAACAACGATCGTGCCTCTGGACGCTTCTACGCAACGATCCATGCCATATCCCACTCCGTACTGTTCTTTGCTTTCTATAATTTTTAGGTAGTTTTTTATCCTTTGCGGAAAATTTATGTTATGGAGTGACGCAAATGACCCATCTGTGTTAACGCTACCATCGTTATAAAAGACTATCTCAAGTTCATCATAAGGATAATCACGTGTAAAATTATACAAAACTTCAATTAAGAGTTCGGGGTCTTCATTGCGAACGGGTATGCAGACGGAGATGGTCATTTTCTTGAAAGGACTGCATTAATATCCTTTCTATGTACCACGTAGTAAATTTGTTTGTCGTCAAAACGGCTGGCATACTTTTGCCTTTCCAAAGCCCAAATTCCAGCCTTAGGGTTGAATAATACAGTATCTCCTGTACGAAGGTCTTCTATATGGCTATAATCAGGATTTAGATATTCTTTGACTGGGTTTCCAATATACGAGATTACACCTTTCGTTTTATCTAAGCACTCTTCTGATATTACGTCAAACCCGGAAAGAGATTCTTTGTTTTTTAGGGTGACAAGAACGTAGCCATTTAGCATTCTAACTTTGATTGCAAACATGATTTTAGTAAGTGTTATACGGTATCTTGCACAATAAATATCTGAATATGAAATAAGTTTATAGGTTTTGCCATCACACACAAGCGTAACTGCGTTAAGGCTGTCAATGGTATTTGTCCATATTTCCCATCCTTTTTCTAATGCCATGTCGGTCAACCACGGCATACTCTTTTCCCTATCTTCAGTATTAAAGTATAGCTTTTGCGGGGTTTTGTAAACGATCATTGACACCTCTGCGAGATCAGCCGCATGTGTAGAGTCATCATCGAGATTATCGGGATCAGCATAAATCAGCTCTTTATTAACTCCTATTATGATACCTGACTTTGTGGTGAGTCCTTCATTGCTGTAGTATTGCTCGCAAAGAACCATGTTGATAGGTATGATTCCTTCGTCCAGTTCCCTTTTACTTACCGTCTGTTTGAGTAGTTCAGCCATTAGTTTATTCTGTTGTGTCTGTTTTAGTTTCTTCTGTCTTTTGCTCTACCGGGCGATAGAGTAATTCCGTGTCTGCCCCATAACCGAATACATGTTTTCCTCCATCTTCAAAGGTAACGTGTACCCTATCTTTGATTAATACAATCTTTATGGGGTTTATTTTTGCCATGCCAACAAGATATGGACTATCTAAGGTATAGGAGGAAAATGCAACGTCTCCATTACCCGTGGTGTACTTGTTAAATCGAACTTGGTATATTTCGGTTTTTGGTGTCATTACTTTCCTTCTCCTTATTCATGTAAAAACTGTAAAACATTGCATTGCACATTATATGCCCAATATGATGCAATCCGCTTTCTTGATCTATATCTTCTCCGTCAAAGAGTTTTGCAAGATGCCTTTGTAGGGACTCAAGAATCTCTTTCTTGTCGAATCCCTGTTTCCAATTATCAACGGCATATTTCTTTGCACCGAACTCCATGACTTCAATCATCGGCTCTAATGACTTGAAATGGACTAAAGACCATTTCCGCTTACCTGTGTTATACCGTAATCCTTTATTTTCTGACATTTTTATCTTGGTAAAATTACTCCTGCAAAAAATGGATCAATTGTACTCTTAATTCTCTTAAACGTGAGTCCGTTGGTGTTCCAGTTAGATGGAATAAGAATAGCATCGCCTCTTGATGACTTAAATTTTTCTACGTTCTTCTGATAGTCGTCTATAAGGATTCCATTGCCTGCCATGAGATATTTGCGTGAACCAAGAAAGACTGCATCTGACTTAATGTTCATGTAATTATCGAGCCATTGAAGTTTCTGCATTGCGCAAGACGGATCGAGCGATGGGGTCGTAAGTATGGTTACTTCTCCTATTTCCGACAGTAAGGCATAAAGTTCCTTATACCACGGCATCGGCTTGAGGTTATACCAGAAATCAGGAGTCTCGTGAATAGAGTTCCAGAATTGCTCTACGGTTATCCCATAGTAATCATAAGTTCCCCACTGTCCGAACTCGGAAGCGTATTGTTCGATGGTAATATGCTTGTTAAAGTCTCTATTAAGTGCTTCTAATGCCCCCGAAAGGAAGTCTACAAGCACACCATCCATGTCAAGTAAGATTTGTTGTCTCATTATATTTCATTTAGTATTTGCTTTTCTTCCTTTGAAAGTATTGAGTAGAACTTTTCTGGGTTTTCTTGGCTTTGAAGTTTGCTTAACCAGAAAGTTATCTTATTAAGATTTTCTTTGGTCTTAACATCAAAACAATCCCCTTCAACTATCTTCCATGTCTTTACATGGGGTTGAATATTCCTTAGTGCTATGCCGTCCATGCCCCATGAACTTTCTTTGTTCCAAAGTACTCCACCAACCTTTTCAATGATCCTTCGATTGATACACCTACACACGCCCAAAATTTGATCTTTAGTTTTTAGGTGACGTAGACTTCCTTTATGTTGACCATCAGCCGCATAGAAATATATAGACGAAATTCCTACAAGATCGTAATCCAATTCCATTTCTGTAATGCACCTTTTTAGTAGCGTTGTGGAAATAATATCATCTGATCCCGCAACAATTATGTATCTACATTGTATACTCATAAGATAGTCTACTCCTGTGTTGAACTTTGCCGTGGCTGGATGATTGGTTTGTGTGATATGATGGACTTCGTATTGCTCACAGAGTTGCTTGTGTTCTTCATCACCAACCACCACGCAGGGAAAATAACCACAATCGCTTCTTAATCTTTTTATGGAAGCTAAAAAAAGACGTAATATTTTAATTCTTTTAAAACTTATTGTTAAAATTCCAAACTTCATTTCAAAAAAGAATTTAGTATTTCAGTTTGTACTATATCCGAAGATGTTTGCCAAACTGTTTTATCATTAGGCGGCAAATACCTTAAAAAATCCCTGCCATGTGCAAGTGCCATTATCTTTACTCCTTTCATGTGTGCGTCCTGTGCCAAAAATATATCTGCCATGTTTTTTTGTGCCTGTACATCATAGGATGGTTTGTAGTCGTCTGTATGAAAACCCATGCACCCAGTACCTCCAACATGAACTTCAGTGTTTTTATACCATGAATTTAAGCATCGTATATTGGTAGTAAATGATCTTTTATAAGATGATATTGGCCTTTCCCCGTCATACCGTTTTCCATGATAGGTTATTATACAATGATAAAAATCAATCATGTTTTTTGTAAGAGATACATAATTATTAGGATATAATAAATCATCATCACAGCTAAAAAAATACCCTTTTACCTTGTCAGACATGGTGAATTTTGCGTTGGCTCCAAACTCATTACCGCTAATAGTCCAATACACATTTTTAAAATCATTGATCCACTGCGGTGCTTCTTGCAAACCATAGTTTAAAATAACATAAATATTGTCTGCCTGATTGGTAAGTGAGTCTAAAACCTTTTGCAGGCTTCCACTTCTTTCGGGTAAACTTGCTATCCCCACATTAATTGTCTGGTTCATCTTTTATACTCGGTGAAACATTTAAATAATCAAAAGCAAAATTTCTTATTGCGGTCTTCTTGGAACAATGATAGAACTTTTGTATCTCTTTGATTGCCCATTTGTACCATTCGTCATATTGTTCGGTAGTAACTGCATATTTCTTATACCATTCGGAGGTCTTGCATAACTCCGGTTCTTTTTCAAGAAGTTCTTGTACTGTTATGCCGTGGTATTTAACAAGCCAACCATTATAAAGATCATCGGTTGTTAATACTTTCTTTTTCATTTTATGTAATTAAAAAGGCAATGGGTCACCGTTTTCATCATCATATTCATTTGGAGAAAGATTAACAAACACCTTTTCTCTTTGTTCAATATGTTTAGGTGGTTCTGCAATGGTATCTATATTGCTCATTGCATCAACCTTTATCTTACCCTTGTGATTATCGTAGGTACTATTTCTGTCGGTAAATCCTATGTGAACTACCCTTGCTTCTGTTTTAAACCAAGTATCTGAAATCTTTTTTCCAAAGAGATAATAATCAACGCCGATACTATCGCCAATACTAAATTCCTCAAAGCCCACCCCTCTGTCTAACTGCATCTCTGCAATATTGGTTCTGTCTTTTCCTCCAAAGTCGAGTTTATATTCTACTTTTATAGACATAAATTCATAGGGTGGTTGCGTTGGGTCTTTTTTATTATCAACCTTGCGTGTATCTTTTGAATACAGCGTTCCTTTTATTGTTTGAAGATTTTCGACCATGTTATTTTATTAAATACATAATGACTAATCCGAGTACAAGACCAATAAGAAATGTAGTAAGTGGCTTAAATTTCCAATAAAGGAATGTTGGAGTGTAAATTGGTATTGCATTCATGGTTTCTTGTTTTTAATTTAATACACCAAAAGTATAACTTATAATTGAGATTTCCAAATTTATTTTCAAATTTAAATTTTCGCTTATAATATATATTACTATTAACCTCTTCTTTATCTACAATTCTATTTTCATTTTCCATACGCCGATCATATGATGAACATAAGAAAAACATATGTTTAACATATGATATTAGATTTTTCGTAGTTTATTTGTTTTCCTTGAGTCACAATAACTCGATCTTTTTATCTGTTCGGTTTGGAGTCTTTCGTTATAAAAATTACCATTAGAATCCTCAATAAACTTCATTGATAAAACCGACCAGAGTCTTTCAAAATCAGAGCCTAATCTCCTTTGTATACTATCTAAAGGTAAATGCCCTCGTGAGAATTGAAATAGTAGTAAACGAAGATATGCACCTACCTCTTCGTTAGTGAAATCTTGTGTGCCCTCATTAAAGTCGGCAGTGTAAAATAAGAATGCGGGGTCTTTTCCCATAACACTACGATATTATGAAAGAGGTTGCCCCCCAGTGTCGTAGTAACTATCCAGAAAAGGAGAGTTCACCGAGGGGGCCTCAGTTTATTGTTAATTTTTTATGTTTGTTGTTTTCATTCTGTATAATTACTACAACAGGTCAAAGGTAAGTAAAATTTTTGACTTCGTTTTTGAAACGACAAATATAGAACAAGTTTTTGATAAAAACAAATATTAAAACATTTGCTTCTTAATTTTATTTCAATTATCTTTGTGTTTACATTATGGATTAAATTTTGCCCCCTCATCGTTCAGGGTGATTTTAAGTTTTCATAGTTTGATTTTTCTCAATTGGGTGAGGGGATCTTGAAGTTTATTGAAACAAAAATATTGCAAGATGGAGAAGTGGTATCTCGAAGGCCCCATAAGCCTTAGTCGACAGTTCAATTCTGTCTCTTGCTACATTCGGTTGCCGATATACAGACCCTTACAGTTAGGAATCGGACTAAAAGCGGGCACGGGATAAGGAAATCGTAGAGACGGTCATCGCCGTTAAAGCCCGCTAAAGTAAATATTTTAAACGCTACATATACCATGAAAAAAAGTTTTTCTGTAAAATTTAATTGGGGAGAAGAAGTTGAACTTAAAACTGATGTTGGTATAAAAAGAGTTGTCACGGGTTATATACTAAGACCTTCGGGTAAAATGTACGAAGTAGCCAAAGAACTTGAAACATCATGGCATCAAGAAGTAGAGATTGAGAAGTTTCCTGAGAATAAACGGGCAGGATTTAAAAGAGATTAGTTTTAATGTTTGCTTAAGTGAGCCAGCAAACGGGCGAAGGAACCATACATTATTCATAGACTTTTGGTAGCCTTTTTTGGTGTTAGTTATCAGAACTCGTGAGATCATCGAGAAAAGCGATGACAAGACACACGATAGTCGAAGCAAAAATGTTTATTAAAAAAGGGAGGCGAAAACCTCCCTTTACTTTTTGTATTACTATGAACCCCATTTTTTGAGGTTTATCTTGCATTAGGAATTGACATAACCTTTCGTTGGGAAGTGGTTATCTCTGATTTCTTTCGATGACTCACAGCCCCGCAAGAGGCACACCTTACCGCAACAAATCTATTCTGAGGTGTATAATAATAACCTTCTTCATCGGTGAACTCAAACGAACCACAATTAGGGCAGGCAGAGTCAAAGGCATCCATGATAATGGGAAGGTTTGGATGACTCGTGATCCAGGGCCGAAGTTCAATGTAAACTTCCTCCAAAAGTTCTGTATCTATTCTACAATATTTCTCCATGTAATCCAAAGAGTCTTGATCTCCTTTCTCGCACTTAAGCCATAGATCATAGTCTGTGTGAAGTTTCTCTTTATGAAGGATTATCTTTCCAAGGTAGTTCAACTTAGCAGATGAGAAAGCAAACTCTTTGTAGGCAACCTGTAAGGTATCGAGTAATTGGTATGGCATAGGAGGCTTGAGTCCATTCATAAAGAATCTCGTCTTTAACTTAGGCATATCAAATTTTTTGATGTTATGCCCGATTAAAATATCAGCCTGTGAGATTAATTTATGGGCACTTACCATAATTCGTTTGTCATCTCTTTTAACGGACTCCCTTGCGGTAACAAAATCTGACATGACCTCGTCAGCAAAGAGCCACTTGGCAGAGTACCCAAAGATAAACCAATCGTCGATTATCTGGTCACAACCAACATACTGTTTCCCTGTACGCCAAAACCTTCCTTTAATCAGAGATGTTTCAATGTCAAGCAAAAGTATCTTGGGGTTGCGTGTATCACGCCATCGTCTTTCACGTTGATAACGATGTAGTGTTTCTATGTTAATGCTAAATTGAGTGCAGGTTTCTGGTTCACCGTGGTCGTTACAATAGGTTAAAATTTCATCAATTCTTTCATCTTGTAAGTATTTCCCCAAATCTCCCATTATTCATTATTTTCGTTAGTTACTTCAACTGCTTTTGAACATTTGTCGGAGATGGCGTCTTTTACATTATTCCAACTCGATGTTCTTCTTGTGTTTTGTGCGTCTTTAAACTTTCGGCGATCCATGAAAGAAGCGGTATATCCTCGTGCGTATCCTCGTTCCTCCATGTCAATCATTGTTTTTAAAATTATCTCTGCGGATGGTCGCTCGGTAAAGATTCTATCTGCTATAAAAGACAGATATTCCCTATTAGTCTTTTCTTCTTCCATATTTTATGATTTAGACTTCAAAAGTAGTCATTCTTAATCACATATCCAAATTATTTTACTATTTTATTATTTTTATTGAAAAATACTTGCAAAAACGATATATTTGATTTACCTTTGTGAAAAATATTTGATTTAAGATGGCGGATGAGGTATTAGAACAGCCCACAAAGGAGATTCAGCACGAGTTGGGATGTCAAAAATGGCTTTTCAAAATTACCGAGAGATTAATGGTTGTTCTCGATTGTATTAAAAACAAAACAGATATTAAGCAAGAAGAAGATTGGCAGGTAATAGAGATGCTTCATGCTGACTGGTTTTTTGGGAGACATATCTTTTATGAGACACTCACCGTGCCCGACCTGACAAAATCTGCAACACAACCGAATTTATTTGACAAAACGTCCGAATCCGACACAGACTTTACAAATATTGCTGACAGGTTTTATGATGCAAAAGACAAACTCTTAAACGGCACGGTTTCTGACATTCCATTTACAAAACCAAAAAAGAAAAGGAAATGAACAGAGGATTGAAGTTTTTGGATATGATGAAGGAGATTAATGATGATTTTGCAACAGTTGAATCGTGGTTTGGTTATAGCGAACCCTTTTTTTCGCAAAGAAACCTAAAGGTTTATGATCCAGATCATTATGATCTAATTCCGAGCAAACATCATATTGAAAACCGCCTAAAGGAAAAGGAACAACAACTATCAAATCTTGAAGGCATCCAAAAGCATTATGAAGAACAACATAAAAAAATACAGGGAGAAATTGAAGAACTTAAACAACAAATAAACAAAAAAGGTTAGTTGACAGAAACGGTTTTAAACAAGAACCAGTAAACAGACGAGGAGAGTCATTAAAACGTCTCTCCTTTTTTATTTTAAATCATTTATTATGGATCGTAAATCAAGACGTTTTGAAATCAGACAGATAATCAGGGAACTCAAAAATATCAAAACTCACAGGGTCTATACAGAGGCATTAAAGAATGAGGTTTTTAGTGCTATTGTCGCCAAAGACTTACAACTACTTAAAGAAGGTATCCACCCTGATAGTGCAATTCAAATGAAATATGGCAAAGCCATAAACCTGCTTGCACAAATAGTTCAACTCGAAAAAAGGTTACAATATTTACAGGTTGGATTCCGGGAAGTATCGGAACAAACAGTCCCTACAATCTAATAACATAACAGGTTCGTCATCTATATTAAACCGTTGGACAGCATGGGGAAAAAACAATACAGTTTGTCCCACTTCAATTTCCATGGGTATTGACGGCAATCCCTTCCCTACCTGAAGAACTATTCCAGAAATCTGCGGATCACCCTTGCCCACATTTGGTATGATAAGCCCACTTTCAGTTTTCTTTTCGGTTTTGGGAATTTCTTTTAGAAGTACTTTTGTACTATTAATAAGTCCTTGTCTCATTTTTCTTGTTTTTTGTTTCACTGCAAAGATAGTTGAAATTTTTCTTTCTAATTATTTGGAAGTCTCGTTTATAAGTTTTACATTTGTCCTATGGAAACTTATTTAATCAACAGATCAGATAGACCCGACCGCCTCCATGACGTCAGAATTGAATTAGAAAATCAGGGCATGAACGCTCATCTTTTTTCTGCCATTATTGATCCTGTAGGTTATATCGGGTGCACAAAGTCACACCTTTCGATAATGGAGAAGTGTAAAAAAGAGAATGTCTTTATTATACTTGAAGACGATGCCGAGTTTTTGCACCCAAAGTTAAACACTGATATTGTTATGAGGGTAGCTTTTAGCCAATTACCAACAGATTGGGATGCCCTGTATCTTGGAGCAAGTCCGCAAGAACCGCAGGAACGCTATTCTAATAACCTTTTTAGGTTGAGAAACGCCAAGACCACCCATTCGATATTCTGGCATAACCATTCTGGTAGTGCACTTCAATACATAATGACGCATAAAACCGACATAGGTAAGATTGATAGGTATCTTTACGAGGTCATCCAACCGAAATTCAATATATTTTGTGTTTATCCAATGCTCGTGACACAAAAACAATCAGCATCAAATGTCTCAAAAAGAAGTGATTGTGCAACTATTTTGAAAAATTATCAAAAATATTGTATCTAATGCCGAGTAATATTCAATTATTCAGAAGACATAACTATAATCCCATATTCATAGAGACAGGTAGTTATGCAGGAGAAGGTATTAAAAACGCTATCTTCGCTGGGTATAAAATCATTTACTCGATTGAACTTGCAGAAAAACACTACAATTATTGCAAGAGTTATTTCAAATATAATGACAACGTCAACTTACTACATGGGGATAGTCTTGTCGAACTACCGAATGTTCTTAAAAAACTGAATGAACCTGCTACTTTTTGGTTAGATGCTCATTACTCTGGTGGGGACACGGATTTTACTAACAATCTGACCCCGCTAATGAAAGAACTCGGAATAATCAAGAGTCATTTTATCAAAACACACACTATTATCATTGATGATTTAAGAGAGTGGAGCAGGGATTTTCCTGCAATAGGCTTTAATGTTGAAGATATTAAAAATAAGATTTTAGAGATTAGTCCTGATTATATTTTCTCTTTTGCGGACGGACATATTGCAGGTGATATACTTGTAGCAGAGATAAAAAAGGTTAAGCCCATTAATATCGTTGTTTTTAGTAAGGATAGAGCTATGCAACTGGAACTATTTATCAGAAGTTTTAATGTTTTTGTAAAAAATGCTGATCAATATGTCATTAATATCCTCTATGCCTATTCCTTAGATGAATTTATGCAAGGATATGTCAAATTATGCGAAACAATTCCTCCCAATGTAATCTTTCATAAAGAAACAGACTTTAGATCTGATTTAATTTGTCTTATCGGGGAAAATTACCCACACACCGTATTCTTCACAGATGATGATGTATTCATTAATAATTTTGACTTCTATGACAAACAGATGGACGCTTTTGAATGGGATGATAGTATCATTTGCCGGAGTCTAAGACTTAACAAATCATTAACATATTGCTATTCTAAACAGACACCAATGAAACAGCCACCCTTCTTCGGGGATAATACATTCAATTGGAAGGGACAGGATGGTGACTACGGCTATCCCATGAGCCTCGATGGGCATATCTTTCGCACCAAAGAGATACTCTCTTTCTTAATAAAACTGGATTACACAAGTCCAAATACACTCGAATCAAGCATGGCAAAAAATACAAAGGGATTCCCTCCAAAGATGATATGTTACGATAAATCTATGATAATCAATAATCCTATTAATATTGTCCAAAACGATTGGAATAACGTTCATGGGAAGATAGATGCTGAATTTTTAAATGAAAGATTTTTAAACGGACAGGTTATCGAATTAAGTAATTTTATAGGGATTAATAATACAAGTTGTCATCAAGAAATACCACTTAAATTTAAACAAACTTGAAAGCAATAGTCATAAATTTGGATGAAAGAACCGACAGAATGGAGCAGTTCAAAAAGAATGAGTTTCCTTTTGAGGTAGAAAGATTTAGTGCTTTTAAAATGGAATCAGGGCAGGATGGTTTTACGTTATCTACACGAACTCTTTTATCTCAAATAACAGAATTTCCTGTTCTAATTTGCGAAGATGATTGTGTAATGTTAGAAAACTGGATGGTTGTTCAAAGAGCAATGGCGGAGTTACCTGATGATGCAGATGCCCTTTGGCTTGGCGCAACACTCACGCAACCACTTGAGAAATATTCCGAGTATTTATTCCGGTTAAAGAGAGCATACACAACACATGCAATTATTTATTATTCAAAGAGAATGGTTGACTATATACTTAACCTTAACGTGCCATCAGGAATTAACCTTGACATATTCTATTTCCTGCATGTTCAAAAAGAGTTTAATTGTTTCATTACGAACCCTATCTGTGCCACGCAGAGTGATGGTTATTCAGACGTAAGCGGACAAGAGATGAAGTTTTACGACTATATTATTGAGAGTTATAATAAGTTTACAAAATGAAATACCACGTTTTCTTTGAAAACCCGCAAGACGGAGAAATAAGAACCATCAGAAGGTTTGCCCTATTCCCTATCTGTACCCTCTCCGAAATGAGATGGATGGAGTGGGTTACATTGCAACAAAAATATTCTCGTAACTACGCTGACGATGGTTGGCATAATGAAAGGTTTTTAGATGAAAAATAGAAATTTACCACATAGTGATAATTGGGCAACACCCTTGTATGTTTATGATGAACTTAATGAACGATTTCATTTTGATTTTGATCCCTGTCCTATTGAACATGATGTTTCTAAATGGAATGGACTTGAGGTAGAATGGGGGACAAGTAATTTTGTAAATCCTCCATATAGTGTTGATTTAAAAAAGAAGTTTGTTTTGAAAGCCGTGGAAGAAAAGAATAAGGGAAAACTTTGTGTGTTATTGCTTCCTGTATCCACAAGCACTCGATTATTCCATGATGTAATTTTGCAAAACATTACAGAACCAATTCGTTTTTGGAAAGGGCGAATTAAGTTTAAGGGATATGATTCTTGGGGTAATTTTGTTACCAATAAAAGTCCTATGCACGATAGTATGATTGTGGTCTTTGATGGGAGAAATAAAAATATTTGATTATGAAATACTTGATAGAAGAAGATAATAGTCCTACATGGAAGATAGTAAGTGATTTGTTTGCTTTGAACTATACCGAGGCTACCGATACAGAACAACATATTCCGAAGATCATACACCAAATTTGGTTAGGGGGCAACGTGCCTGAAAAATATGAAAAATTCATGCAATCATGGAAGTTTTATAATCCTGACTACAAATATAAACTTTGGACAGATAAAGATGTCAATGATATTTTCATTACCAAAAGAAGTATTTTGGAGGCGTGTCCCAACCAAGGAATGAAAAGTGATTTGTTAAGATATGAAATACTTAAACAGTATGGCGGAGTATATATCGATGTTGATTTTGAATGTATAAGACCACTTGATGATCTCCTTAATCTTAAGTTCTTCTGTGGTCTTGGATATGGAGACGTATTCGTTCTTTATATAGGCATCATTGCAAGCATCCCCAATCATCCTATTATTCAGACATGTATAGACGATCTTGATACACCCTATCGTGGGCATGATGCAATGGAAATTATGCATGGATCAGGCCCCTATCATTTTACGAAATGTTTTTTAAAAACGATAGATACTGACACATCGGGAGTGGTTGTCTTTCCTTTTGACTTTTTTTATTGTCTTCCCAATACTCAGCGTGCTATCTCTAATCCTAAAAGGTACATTAAAGAGTGTAGTTATGGCATTCACTACTGGACAGTTAGCTGGCAAGATAATAAATAAATTTACTATCTTTGTGGAGGAATAGTCGGATATAGCTACCCGATGAAGCAGACGAGTGTCGAGTCCTTTCCTCCATTTTTTTCGACACATATCAAAAAACGACACAAGATGAAAGAGATTCAATTAACAAGGGGGCAAGTTGCATTGGTAGACGATGATGACTTTGTTTGGTTAAGCAAATGGAAATGGTTCGCTCATGGTAACAATGGTCATTATTATGCTCAAAGATGGGGCACTATTTCTGAAAACAGAAGTAGGAAAATGATTAATATGCACAGAGAAATAATGCACACGCCTCCTGAACTTGAAGTTGACCATATTGATCATAATGGATTGAATAATCAAAAATCAAATCTAAGGAACTGTACAGAAACAGATAATCACAAGAATTCTGCAATTAGAGGAGAAATCCCTTATAATGGTGTTAGTCTTAAACAGGGGGAGAGAAGGACAAAGAAGTTTCGTGCCAGAATCCATGTTAACTATAAAGAAATTTGTTTGGGTGTCTATTATACTGCCGAAGATGCTGCTCGTTCCTATGATAAGAAAGCCAAAGAATTATTTGGTGAATTTGCCAACTTAAATTTCCCTGACGAAAAATAAATAACAAAATATTTGGAAATTAAATAATTAAGTTATATATTTGAATCATGATTTATGATAAATACACCGACCTTTGCCTACAAGCGGTAAAAGACGAAGAAGTCTTCAAAACCTTCAAGGGTAATACTGCCTGTACCTATATGCTCGAACATGTGACGTATGAGCAGGGGTTGGGGTATCTTAGCGAGATTAAACGACTACAACCGAAACTGCTGAAGCATATTGAGTGTTTTGCGACTAACGACAGTCTCGGAACACCACAAATGTTTTGGTATGATGAACTTAACATGGAAATTTCACCATCCACATTACGTTATGTCAAGGTTCTTGCAGACTTAGTGACTCATTTTGGCTCTTTGGATGATTTGGATATAGTAGAGATAGGTATAGGCTATGGTGGGCAATGTAAAATCATCAATGATTATTTCGTTCCAAAGAGTTACACTTTAATTGATTTACCAGAGGTATTGGCCCTCGCAAAGAAATACCTTATTTGTCATGGCATAGAAAACATAGTCCTACGGAGTCATAGAAGCCTTTTACATCGAGACTATGATTTGTGCATATCAAACTACTGTTTCACGGAGATAAGCCGTCAGGATCAAAATTTCTATGCAAAAAATATCATTGAACATTCCGCCAAAGGATATATGACCTGTAATTACTTAGATCAACGGATTAAGGAGCGTGCAATGACATCAAAGGAAATTTGGGTTTTAAAGAAGGATGGGTTTTTTGTCCCCGAAGTTCCACTTACCGCACCACATAATGCAATTTATTTATGGACGTCATAACTGGAGATAAATTTAAAGAACTTGCGGATTTTACTTTCTCCCCAGAAAAAAAACTACCGGGAGATTACGATAATCTTGCAAATACATTCAGACCATTATTCTTGCGTGAAAAAAGTATCTACATTGTATATACACATACGATGTATGCAGGGAGTTTGTTTGGACTTTTGCGTCAGTTGGAACGGTATCAGTTTGTTATAATAACTCATAACTCTGACAATTTGATTAATGAAACAAGTACAAGTATGGGTGATGGATTTTTTAGCACATTTGACGGGTTTGGGCAGAATGTGGATTGGTTTAGTTTACCGGATAACGTCATTCATTGGTTTTCAAAGAACATCAATTGCTTTCATAAGCGGATTTCAGCAATCCCCATCGGTTTAGAGAACGATATGTGGTTTCCTGAGATAAACAAAAAGAAGAAAATCAAAGAGAAATTGAAAGAACCCCACCAATGGAAGAATCTTGTCTATATGAACTTTAATATCAACACAAACCTTAAAAAAAGACAAGAATGTTACGACTATTTTAAAGATTTTCCGTGGGTTACGGTAGATATGAAAGCCAACGGAAGTGACTTTGATAGCTATATTGATAATATCTACAACCATAAGTTTGTTCTTTGTCCAGAGGGTAATGGTATGGACACGCACAGGACATGGGAAACACTTTATTTGGGGTCAGTGCCGATAGAGTTAGGCAATAATAATAATCGCTTCTGGAGCGACCTACCTATTTATTTACCAAAGCAATGGAGTGACGTCACTGTTGAAATCCTCGCAAGGACTCTTGATCAATTTAATGAGGTTGAGCCTAATATGAGCCAACTTAATTTTCAATATTGGAAAGATAAAATACTGAGTTATGCTAAGTAAAGAGCAGATATACGATATTTATGAGAAGCATGTGGCAATCAATTACACAAAGGAGTACTGGAATAGGTATGTGTCGATGCCTTTTGAACTTAACGGCATGGTTTGGAAATGGGAAAACAAGGACTTTCCGAGGGTTATTGCTTTATTAGAGTTTGAAAATTATCTCCCCCACATAAACGTCAGAAATATTAATAAAATATTAACTCTTGATGGAAAAGACGATCCAGAAATGGAATTTCTTTGGCCAGATGAGGTAACTAATCTTGAATATGGTGTCACAGAAGGTTATGACTTACATACCCTAAGCCTCCCGAAGAAAGACTACGATTTTGCTATGTGTAATCAGATAATAGAACATCTATATGACCCAATCCTTTGTCTTAAAAACATTTATAATCATCTTAAGATAGGTGGAATGTTCTACGCAAATGTACCCACAAACAACATACCACATAGTACTCCTTATCATTTTTATACGGGGATCACTCCTGTTGGACTTGGTTGTATGGTTACTTTGGCGGGATTTGACATTCTAAAGATTGGTCAATGGGGCAACAGAGAATACCTTATGAAATCCTACGAGAGTCTTTGGCCGGACTATACTTATAGTCATAACCCCGGAAAGAACGAAATAGACTGTCCTGTTATTACTTGGGTATTAGCAGTTAAAACCCAATAGATGGAATATTACATTAAAACCCTACTTAATCACGTCAAAGAATCTAATGGCTTTTATATAGAAGCTGGTGCTAATGATGGTATCTCGTTTAGTTATACCTATGAACTTGAAAAAATAGGGTGGAAGGGGTTATTAATAGAGCCATCAGAGTATATTTTCCCCACGCTAATGGATAATAGATCAATTGAAAATATTTTTATGCACTGTGCTTTGGTCGTATCGGATGACATAAAGGAGATAAGTGGCGACTTTGATGGGTCTCCTATGGCTTCGGTCGGTGGTGTTATGCTCAATAGACCCCCATACACCACAGTTACAGGAAGAACTCTTAATTCTATTTTAAAACAACATAACATCACAACGATTGATTTGTTAAGTTTAGATGTTGAGGGATATGAACTTGAGGTATTGCAGGGTTTTGATTTGAAGTTTTATCATCCAACTTATGTAGTTATTGAGGTAGCCAATAAATTTAAGGATACTATCATGGGTATCTTTACCGATGCCGGGTATAGTCTACTTGATAACCTAACCAAGTTTGATCACAATAGTGCGGTTATTTGGGATAATAGTTATGATGATCTTTTATTTGTTTATACAAAATAATTATGCCAGTAGTACGCAACGAAGCACCGTGGGGATTTCCGATTGAGATTGAATCCGACAAAAGGATAGAGATACTTATAGATAAGTTTGATTTTAGTCGGGTTCCTGATAATACGATTCGTATAGTTGTTATGGATGAACCTATCTGTTGTATCTATGATGATGTAAGAGATCATCCTGAGTGTTATACTTATGTATTTACTTTTTTGCAGGACGTTCTTAACATTAATCCGAAGGCTGTATTCTTTCGTGGAATATACGCATGGGTGACATACGACAAACCTTATGAGAAGAAATTTGCGGTATCTACGGTGGTGGGTGCAAAAAATAATCTTGTTTTTGAAGGATATACCAAGCGACATGAACTCTGGAGACGCAGAGAAGAAATAGCAATACCTAAAGACTTCTATTTAAGTCATACGTATAGACCCACGGGAGTCGATATAAGCCATGAACTAATCTTGGGTGATGAAAGATACTCAAAAAATGATATGTTCGATTGTATGTTCCACGTCTGCATAGAAAACACAAGCATTCCAAACTACTTTTCCGAGAAGATACTCGATTGCTTTTTAACAAGAACGATTCCGGTCTATATTGGCTGTCCTAATATTGATAGATATTTTAACGCAAATGGAATTTGTATTGCAGATACGGTTGATGAAGTAATAAAATGGTGTAATCAAAGCACCCCCAACTCATATTTTGCATACACTATCGCAATCGAAGAAAATTTTCAAAGAGCATTGCAATATGTTAACTGGGAAAACTTGCTAAAGGAAACAATACTTAAACTATTATGAACAGAGGTTACATAAGACTACCGAGTTATGGTTATGGGTTCTTCAGTAACTTTTTTCGTATTCTTGACCACATTAAGGTGGCGACGGAACAAGGATTAGAACCCTACGTTGACTGCACTCATACCGCATGGGCTAATAGGTATAATCCATTCACGGATGCAAGAGCACCCCGTAACGCAGAAAACCCATGGGACTGGTGGTTCGATCAACGTCCGATAGCAAAAGATGACAATGTAGCTAAAGTAGAACTTGATCATCTAATATTCATGCACCACACTAAGATATGGAAAAGGGCAGACGTGCCGGAGTTCAGGGATGTATTTAAAAACCACGTAAAGATCAAACAACATATACTTGATAAGGTAGACGAAATATACGAAAAAGAGTTTAAAGGTAGGACGGTTCTTGGTGTTATGGCAAGGGGTTGTGAGCTTAATGCAGGACATCCTGAATATGGCAATCAGCAATTGGACGATTGGTTACGCAAGACAAAAGAAGTATTATACGACAACAAAGAAATTGACAAGATATTTGTGGTAACGGAGGATAGTCATTACTTACCATCGTTTGACACGTGGTTCAACAACATATTCTATCTAAAGAACGTATTCAGGCGCACAGACGAGACACTTGAGTATATGAATAAGTATAATCTCTGGGCCATCATTGCAGACAGAAGGCCAAACCATAGACAACTACTTGGTGAGGAATGTCTTATACAAGCATTACTCCTTAGTAAGTGTGATTATCTTATCTGTAAACAATGCGGGGTATCATCTGCCGCAATGTTTTTCTCGGATAGTTTAAAAGATGTTTATTACACATAACGCCCGGTAAAGTAAAAATAATCCCTATAAATTTGTTTTTCTCACTTATTCGATTTATCTTTGGCAGAAATTAGAACTATGAAAAAACTGATCTTCCTTTTACTTATTTTCTACGCTTGTCAAAAAGACAAGTATGATTTTGCCTGCACAGGATATGTGACTATTTATGTCCCCTGTCCCATTGTATTAGAGATTACCTATGTGCTTAATGATGCAACCTATGATCAGATACATGATTTTGAAAAGTCTAATAATTGCCATTGCCTGCCCTATATTTGCTTACAATGAAAATATTTAAAAGCAAGACTATGAATCTGATAACCAGGAAATCAAAGATGGTTTGTCATAAACTGACTTGTTTGAAGTATTAACATTTAAGACAATTAAAAATGAAAGCATTAACAGACAAAATTATTGACGAATTAGAAATCGAGTTTGACAAGAAGATTTCTGATGGAGATGAGTATTTAGCAGGAATTGATTTTGCACTTGATTTAATTAGAAAACTTGAAAAAGAGGCAGATTTTGAAGAGGTTGCTCGTGTTATGATGAAACATTTAGGTAATGGATTGAAATATCATCCTCATCATATGGTTATTACTACTAACTCAACATGTGAATTAGTAGAGGGGACACAATCAGTTGGTCGAGTTATGGATTATGTTCCTGATTAATTATTATGAAATATAAAACCATAGTAATAGACCCTCCATGGGAATATGGTAAATAGGGGAAGGCTGATCCGCTGACAAGACCAATTTGTTTGTGAGTTTCTAAGATTAGGGATAAAGTTCCGTTTGAAGATAATTAATAAATAAATATTACTAATAATTTTAAAAATGGCAACAAATTATGAAAAATTAAGAATTGAACCTGTTTACGATGGACAAGGACAAACTACTGCAATCTCTACATATAAGGTTGTAGATGAAAATGGTACTGAGCAAATGAGGGGCAGTCATACTAATTGTTATTATTTTATTCATCCAGAATATGAGGATTTGAGATTTAAGGAATAACCAATAAACTCATAGACTATGGCATATATTAAAAAACGAATAAATGGCAAAATGGTAAAAGTTTATGCAATTGAGACTAAATGTAAAAACAGGAAGTGTCTTGTTATTAGTGATTGTAATACTCCCGGTCATTACTATTGCCGTATAAATGAAGTATCTGGATGTCCAATAGAAAAAGATAAATAAGTAAACTCATAGACTATGAAAACAACACGAACTTATTTATCCTGTTGTACTTGGTGCGGAGCAACAGGAATTGTCCCGAATCAGATGATAAAAGGCAGTACAATAACAGCTCCTTTAACAATCGCATGTCCCGTCTGTAATGGCGCAAAAACTGTTATAGTAACAGAAACAATTGATGATAGTCAAAAGGAGATCACTGATGAAGAAATTTTAAAAGAGGCTGAAAGATACTATCCGTTTGAAAGTGCAAAAAGTACAAATATATATGGGGATGAACAAAATAGACCTAAAGTATTCGGATTTTGTCAAGGCGCAAAATGGATGCGTGACAAATTGACTAAAATTAAATAACCATGAACACACTTGAACAGAAAATTGAAAAACTGAAAGAATTACTTTCTCATTATAAGGAAAGTAAAGCAACTACTAAAAATAAGCAAGAATGGATTACTATAAAAAACAAACTTGATGCCGAACTTGCAGCACTTGTTGTATCCTTTCAGCCAGAACAGAAGGAAAAAGATTTACCAAATGATTATGTTAAATCTGATTTCACTAGAATATCTGATCTTTGTTGTGCAGAGATTATAAAACCCGGGGCGGAAGAAATACTTAAAAACTTTATGAACTTTTTAGAAAATGAAACACTTGATATTGTTTATCACAATGAAGAGCAGGGAAAAGAATATTTAATTAATCAGTATCTTAAAAAATATGCTGATCAATCAACTCCTGGGAAAATCGGGGAAGAAGTGACGGATGAAGAACGAATAGTTGGTGTTAATTATTTTGCTGAAGATTTACTTAAAGAGGAGGAAGATGATCGTAAGAATGCTAATCAATCAATTACTGAAAAGATCGGGGCAAAGGAAATATTTAATAAGTATTGTACTCAAATTAACAGGGATTATGCTGAATATATAATATCTAATAAAAAAGGATTAATTAAGGCAATAGAGCGATATGCCAGCCAATTCCAGAAGGAGACTGTGACGGATGTTTCTGGTGAAGAAATAAAATGCGTTATAGCAAATTTCAAATTTCTTCAAGATAATAAAAAAGATGCAGTTGATTATTTTAATAAATGGATGCGTGACAAATTGACTAAATAAAAAGTACTACCTTTGCATAGTACGGTATGCAGAATTCCCGCAAGAATGCCCAAATATAAATGAAAAACAAAAACTATTATATTGTGATTAACTTAAATGACTTCAAAATACGCCTTTGCTCTTGTAAAACAACAGTGGCAAAGATCGTAGGCGTGAATAGAAACACACTCGCTTCATTAAAAGAACGTGCGGTCTTTAATGGTTACCTGATTGTAGCAACACCAATAGAATCAGCACACAAATGACAAACAAAAAAGTATGATGGGAGTCAACGATAATTTAAGGGGGCTATCCTCCTGTGGTTTGTCTTGTTTTGTCGACCCCACCGGCACTCGGAAAGTATTGTTTTTATGTCAGTTAAGATAAAAACTGTTGAGTCATTACAGACGCAACTATATAATACAATATAATAGGCTGAATATCAATAAGGCATGAATAATACATTAAAAAGCATAACAATAAGGCATATAGTAGAGTATAATAACATGCCATATGTAAGACTGTGCCATGTGCATGGGTGTATGTATATACAATGTATAAACAAACAGACAGGCATATTAATAACGAACCACGTATAATCTCCTTGTATATATAAGCATCTTATATATGTATGTTACAATACTACAATCATGTTCTTTGGTTCAAAGTGTGCAGGCCTGCACGCTATAAGTACAAACTATCAGTTAATTCTCTTCTTTGCCTTGTAGGTGCATATTGCTACAGTCAGGCAATTAATAAACCTTTCACAGGCACTAATCTATTAAGGTTTATTCCTTTCTTTAATGATAAGCGAATGAAGTACTATATAAGGGTATTGATTGATAGGGGTTATTTAGTACAGGTTGATAGTTATAATAAATATTTAAGATATAGTATATCTTTAGCGGGCTTACGGGTTATTAAAGAACTCAATGAAAGTTATGATAAGGAGTTAGTTTTGTTTTGTAGTAAGTATAATATTGAGCTTTAGCGGGCATAATTACCTGAATATTACCCTTTTTTAGCATTCGCAAACGTCCATTATATGTGCCTAACGTAATTATGTGCGTTTTAAGACAGTCTATTTTATCCCTATAGTTTACTATTGTCTTGTGTGTAATCGTTTAACCTGATTGATTTAATGATAAGGTTTTTATTCGGTTTAAGACCTTTTTAACATTTGCGGGCATTTCCTGTTATTATTTTGTGATAATGCTTAATTGCATTACTTATTTATTGCTATTTGTTTGCATTGCCTTGTTTTGTGGTTTATCTTTACTCTATAATTATTAACCAAAATTATAAAGCAATGGAAACAACAGTATTAACTATTCAATCAGGAAATGATAGTTTTTATTTTGATCAGAATACAGACGGCACAGTTAGACTATGTAAAAATGAGAAGTATATTAATACATTTAGTTCTATTGGGACCGCATTCGAGTCATACTATGGTAGAAATAAGGCCGTATGTATTGATTTAAGAGTTGCACGCATTGAAACCGAGTCAACCAATAGAACATATTTACTCTAATATTAACCAATTAACACTATAAACCATGAAAACTTTACAGGGCGATATTAAAAAAAGACTTTTACAAGGTGAAACAATTAAATTTGATAATGATGTTGATTGTATTAAGAACCAGCATGATGACTACAGAGGCGGGGAAATTTACTATACTAGCACAAATTCTTTTTTTCATCCATCTTATGTTGATGGTTTTAAAATATGGTTTAACGGAAAATTAATTCATTCATCGAAAACCTTTGCACCCGCAAATAAGAAACTTATGATATTATTTGAAAAATGGAGTTTGAAATTTGAAGAATAAAAAACTCACACTGAGCGCGCTGTTCTACCGGGAAGCGGTGTGAGTATGTCGGCACAAAGATAACATTAATTATTATAACCATAAAAACAATTAACCATGAAAACAATTTTTATTACTATTTTAGTTTTGTTTGTTATCTATTGTATTTTTGAACTTTGCCGGGCATTCATTAAAATGCTCAATTTACCAAAGATCAGATTAAATAAAAAACAGTCGGGTACAGTAATCTTAATTACTTACCTGTCTATTTCTGTTTTGTATTGTATTATTGTATCAGTTTTTTAGTGAACCAATTTATTAACCAATTAACACTATAAANNACACTATAAACCATGAAAACTTTTAAGTTAAATATCACAATGAAAGTATCAGACAATTGGATTGAATATAATTACGGCCTATCCTTAAGGGAAGTTTTGGACTTTCGTGCGGCATTGGCCATAAAATTACAGGCACGTTGTTTTAAACAAACAGCATAACTAAAAATTATTTATTAACCTTTTAATATTTATTATTATGAAACTTTCAGAAGATGAATATCCAGAACTGGATAAAATTGCAGCCGATATTGAAAAATGGGTTGTTGATGTTATTAATAACAAGAGACAGCATGTAAAAACTGATTGCCCGTATCCCAGTCAATGTATCCTTGAAAAATTGATTGAAAAACTTGAAAAGGACGTATAAAAAGCATTTTAATTTTAACTAAAAACAAGAATTATGAAAACATTAATTACAATGTTATTAATATTGTTATTTACGATAGCAATATTTGGACAATCTTCAACAGTCGGGTTAGATTACCAGACTAAATTCAAATCTGATTACAAACCGGCTAAAGTACATAATAACGAGGCATTAAAGACAATACTCATTTATAGTACCTCAATAATTCTTAATGGTGTCGGTGACGGTTTAAATAATAATCACCATAAACAGTTAGGACACGCCTGTAATGCTTTAAGTATTGGTACGTTGGTTGTAAGTCCGTTTATAATGACCTATAATAAACATAAATGGTATGGTTATATACTCGATTATGCTTTTTTAAGGTATAGTTTATTTGATGTAAGTTATAATATAGCGAATGGACAAAGATATAATTATATTGGTACTACGGCAGGCACTGATATAATATTTCATAAAGCGCCAGCAAATTTTAGAACTTTTACAAAAGGTATAAGCCTGACAGTGGGAATATTTTTACCTATTAATGATTATAAATAATAATTATTAACAAATATTTGCTTTTAACAAAAAAATAACATAAATTTGAACTTAAATTCAACATTATGACAACAGATACAGGATTCTATAATTCAGAAATTAATGGGGAGGCTAAAAAGCAATACATGGAATCACACAATTATGATAGTCCTTTCCTGGCGATGATAATCGTTGTGGGGTTTGCCTTGTTTTTAACATTTATCTTTGGGGTAACGTCCATCGTTAACTGGATATATTATTTAATAATTAACTAATTATGAAAACAAATTATGATAAACTACCTGAATTGGTAGAAATATCGGGAACAGGTATCCCCTTATTAACAGCAAAACTTATAAAAAGAACAGAAGATAAGGCGATATACTACCGATGGGATAATATATGGGAAGTATTTCGGGTAAAGATAAAAGGGGAAGGACAGGTATTTGGTAAAACCTATCCAAGACGAGAAGTCTATCCCGGAAACGAAGATTTCGGTGTTACGGCATGGTGTTATCGGGAAGAAAAGAATGCGGAGATGAGGTATAACAATATTTAAGGATACGTATGTTCCATATATGCCCCATATACAGACAAACGTTCCTTTCGGGGGTAATCCCCCACAAAAGACATACCATGCCATATATGACGTACATTAATAATAACAACACTATAATGAGTGATTATAAAGCCATAAAACTTCTAAAGTCCTTACTTAAAAATAAGGATAAGTGGGAATTGTATTCATATATACCAACAAATTTTGAGAAGCAAGGACAAAAAGCAATAATACATGCAAGTAAAAAACTCACTAATATATCTTTGCTTTCTTTTTGGCGGAGGTATAAAATATGGGTTGGATCAGAACCACAAATAAGTGATTGTGATGATTATTTTCATACGTTTATTGCACAGGTGGCTTTTGATATGGCAATGGATGTGCTCGATAAAGAAGAAAAGATTTACTTTAACGAAACAGGGTTTTTTACTTTTAAATTCATATAACTAAAACTCAATAATATGAAAGAATTTATTAAAATTTTTTTAACATTATTCTGCGGGTTGATATTTTTGGCAATGCCCGCTATTGTTTTTGCGATAACAGAAAACTCCTTATGGCTTTTAACATACTTTATTGCCATCCCCGCAGCAGGGGCATATTTAATTTGTAATTCATAGTGGTAAAATTTAAATTCATACAACAATGAAAGCGGGAAGTTATTCAATAAAATGGCGATACACGCCGACAAAACAAATCACTCAATGTCAAATATTGGATGATAACGGTATTATAGGTGAAGGTCAGGCTTTATTAGCCCATACCGATCGGTTTTGTAAAAACACGGGGCGTAAAATTAGCCTCGCAAGAGCTATGTTTGATGCAGACATACCCAAAACAGAGAGAATTGTTTTTTGGGAATTATATCGTAATATGAAAATAGGAGGGAGATGGTAATATGAAAATACTATTTAAAGATAAGGAATTATTGTTCTGGTTAACCATAACTATTGCCTGGTTTGGGTGGATAGTCTATACCATGTTAACTCATTCCTGGTAAATGCCACACACCTGTAAAATTGACGGTTGTAATAATCCTGTCTTTGGCGGGGGTATATGCAAGTATCATGGGTATACAAGGTATATGCAGGGGGGTGATCTGTTTAAACGTAAACCGCCTAGGTTAAAACAAGATAAACCTCCCAAGGAATCAGTTAAACGTAAAAAAGAGCATATTTATTATTCTAAGGGATGTAAACAGCTCGAACAGGAATTAAGAGAAAAAAATAATGGGAAAATATTCGATTTTTTTACGGGGCTTGAGATTAAAGGACGGGTTACATGGCATCATTTACTGGGTAGAACTGGTGACTATTATTTAGATAAAAATTTATTAGTCCCCGCAGAGAATAATGAAAATGATGGACATCTTTTCTGGCATAGGGCAACACTCGAACAAATGAAGGCCACTTCTTGGTATTCGGATTTCTTAATCCGCCTAAAGAACAAATCCCTACAAGCATATGATAAAGAATTAAACAAACAAACCAAGAATATAAATCTTTTTGATAAAGAAATAGACGAATAAATTTGCTTATTAAAATAATTTGATTTACATTTGAAACATTATTTAAAATAAAACTATGAAAAAACTTGAATCATTAACAAAAGAACAAGAAGATTTGATTCCAATAGTTAGACAAAAATGGCTCGATCAGTTCTTTAAAAACAAAGGCGTTTTAAATAAGCCACTATTAGAAAAACAAATTGAGTGGATGTATGGGCGATTAGGATTTCAAAAGCCCATCGTTTGGTATTGCGATTCGCCAATGATGGTTCAAATGGTTATTAATATCCTGAAAAATATTCCCAACACTGGGGATAACATTCGGGCTAACCTTCGGGCTAACATTGAGGCTAACATTGGGGCTAACATT
>PLLX01000048.1:0-55080 GCA_003141415.1 Bacteroidales bacterium | reverse complement strand
GGCTAACATTGGGGCTAACATTGTGGCTAACATTGGGGCTAACATTTGGGATAACATTGGGGCTAACATTGTGGCTAACCTTCGGGCTAACATTGAGGCTAACATTTGGGATAACATTTGGGCTAACATTGAGGCTAACATTGTGGATAACCTTCGGGCTAACATTGAGGCTAACCTTCGGGCTAACATTCGGGCTAACATTTGGGCTAACAAATTTTCCTATGAATCTTTTTCTTGCTATTGTAATCTTTCTGATTTTGGATGGGTAGCCTTTTATGATTACTTTAAACAACTCAATTACTTCAAATTTGATTGGAGTGATTTTGTAAACATTCAAGATTTTTTAAAATCAGGAATTTATGATTTTGTGGCCTTTAAAAAAATTATATTCGTTTCTTCAGGCCCGGTTGAAATTTATCAGGATATTAATAACCGTTTACATAATATGAATAAAGCTGCGGTAACTTTTAAGGACGGGTATTCTATTTACGCTATTCATGGACGTATTTTACCATCATGGATTTGGGAAAAGAAAGACGAAATAACAAAAGAAAAATTTCTATCTGAAAAAAATGAAGAAATACGGGGGGGAATTTATACAGTGCTTGGGGAAAGGAAGATTATGGAATTACTTGGTGCATCAGAAGTAGACAAACAAGTTATCCAACATGCAAATGAGGATATTGAGATAGTAAAACTTTATAAGACAAAAGAATCTTTTCCCGAAATAGGCAACAACCCCTTTGCGTGGGTTAAATTTATTTGTCCATCAACAGGATCAGATTATCTTATTGCTTGTGAACCTCATCATATAAATGCAAAAGAAGCTGCCGCATCATTAAGCCTTTTTAAGACAGAAGAATATTCATTTGATTTTAGAACTTAATAATAAAAACAAAACAAAATGAAACATTTAATTAAAGCACATCATGGCGATGTACAAATCAAAATGGTTGAATCGCTACCACAAAATGCGGTTAAAGTAAAAAATAAACCCCTTGCTTATGGAGAAGTATCGGGACACGTTCATGTACTTACCGGGAATGTAGAACTCTTTGAGATTGAAGGAAAAACCTTTGCTGTTGTCGGAAACGATGGCGCAAGAATGCAACACGTGAAGGAAAATATTCTTACTCCAAAATGTATGACAGAGGTAAAAGAACTTCCCATTGCAGATCACAAAAGTATTCTTCTTCCTCCAGGAACCTATGAGATAGGGATACAGAAACAATATAATCCCTACGAAAAGGTGTTTAAAAAAGTAATTGATTAATTAATTAAAAACAAGAGACATGACAAAACTCGCAAAGATCGAACAGAAAACTTTCCAGAATAAACCATCTGGATTCACGGTTGCTTTTGACGATAACCGAAGTGGTAACATGGACGAAAAGCAATCTGATAAAGGATTACGTGTAGGGGATAATGTTATTGTAACAGAGATTCCTTACACAAGCAAGGCGGGGAATACATCCACACTCTATGGTGTAAAATTGGATGTTGCCACAATAAAACCGCAATCACAACCCCTGCCTCCAGCACAAACGCCACCACAACCAAATAAATTATCACTCACAGTATCATCGTTAAGTGAAGCAAAGGCAAGCGCTACTATTAAAGCGATGGAGTTCATGGTTGATTGTTTTATTGCGGACAAAATTACATGGGATCAGATTCAACCCAAACACAAAGAATTGACAGGCTATCTATATGATGCCATAGATGAATGCAATTCGTGAGGATATCGCTGATTCTATTTTGTATCGTGTATATTTCTCATTAATGATGAAAGACATACTTTACGAAATTGGAGTTGACGCCACGAAAGAGAACAAGGCAATTCTACATGAATTTCATAAACGTATTTTGAATTATAAGACTATTGCGGGGATGTCACAACAAGTTGTCTCGGAGTTTTTACTGGAAGTAACTGTTTTCTGGGCTACAAACTTCGGAATTTTTGTAAGGACTTCCAAAAAACAAGATAAAGGGATAGAATGGTTGCCACTAAAAAAAGTATGGAAATTTCTTTAAAATTAATAACATGAACGTATCAGATTTAAGACTTAACATAGGTAAATTTGGCTCAATAAGGGCAGGAGAAAAGGGTTATAGAAAGACAGTAAATGGCATCCTGAAAGACATGGACACAAGGGGGACTGTGTGGTTCGTTGATAATGAGGGGTATGGCTATGCCTTTAAATCTGCCGATGTTGATTTTTTTGAACAAAAGGATTTTGAACCGCTTCCTGATAAGTATAATTCAGAAGGGGGAAGGGTCTATCTTAAGGAAACTAATAAGGAAGTGGACTTGAAAAAATAAACCTATGAAAAACTTTCTCCTTGACGCAAAACCTAATTTTGGTGAAGTAAAAGTAACCATTGAAGGACTCGACTACCAAATAAAGCGAGTAAAAACGAATGGAGTGATATTTCAGGTGTTCAATAAAGGCATTGAGATTGATTGTTCTGTCTTAACCCCGCAAGCGTGTAAAGCTCTTTATTGTTTATTAACCGTTAATGACTGTAAATAGTGGTGAATGTTAACGGAATAAGGAAGGAAAGAGTTGATTGTCTTCTTAAAAGGGCATGTGATTATTATGGGGTCGATATTAGTGAATTAACAACTACTCAAAAAGGGAGAAGCAACAGCAATAGCGTATGGAAATGGAAACGCTACCTTATTCTTATTCTCTATGATAATACAGACCTTGATTTCACCGAAATACAATCCGTTCTTGGTTATAAATCACGACCAATCTTATCAATTCATTATAATAAACTCAAAGAGGAATTATCAAACGAGTTTTACGGGTCAGATAAAATAAAGAGAAATTATAAGACACTATTAACAAATATTGGATTATGAGAAAAAATAGAGAATATCAGATTTGTAAGGACATTGCAATTTATATGCGAATGCAATACCCGAATGTTATCTTTCACTTTGACTTAGCAGGACTGAATCTTTCACGTGCGCAAGCAGGTATGATGAAAGCAATCCAAAGTGGTCGGGGATGGCCGGATTTATTTATTGCTGGCCCATATAAAAAGTATTTGGGTATATTCGTTGAGATTAAAACTGAAGGCACAAGACTATTTAAGGTTAATGGCGATCCCGCCACACCCCATATAGCCGAACAATTAGAGTGTATGGATAAACTCAGAACAATTGGTTATTCATGCCAGTTTGGAATTGGATTTGACAATTGTAAAGAAACAATAGACGAATACTTGAAATGAGGAAGTCATAGAAATTATCTGAATTGAATGTTGAATGAAAAAGGAAGACAAAATTTGGAAACAATTTGATAAGTATATTAAAATCATTAAACGCTTAATTAGGCAACCTGACCCAGACTTTGTTGCAATTGATTTTTATTTATGGAAAATTGAAAGGCGAATTAAAATATTAAAAGATTATTTAAATGCGTAAAATTATGAAAAACGAATGTTATTGTTCTAAGTGTGATTGGGAAGGTAGTATTGGAGAGGCTAAAACGAAACATTTTGGCGCTTATCGTGGAACGGGATATACAGATACAGATACATGGGGATGGGAAGAATGGGATGATTTAGTATGTCCTAAATGTGATACTGTTTTAGAATATAATGATATTGAAGAAGATACTTCTTATCTGTATCATAAAAACGAAGATGGTTCTGTAAGCTATGCGTAAAAGTAAACGATTATCGGATATGCTATTTGACAAGCCAAAACTTGTTATTAAAGACAGGGAAATGCTATTGTCAATTTATGAGGAATATTTACAAGGGCATTTTATTCATGTTGTTAATATGATAATAGCTTATGGCGATTTTGAGTTCTTCCGTGATTTACTAACTTTTCTACAAGACAAATATCGCAGCGAGACCCATAAAATAGGTGTTTATTCACATTTCAATTATTTATATTTCGAGGAGTTTAGAGTATGAAAGCAGTAAAAGCAAAGAGACCAAATAAGAAACTAACCCAGTTACTTAAACTTGACATTAAGGAAATTGCAACAGGAATAACTTCCGAGAAATTATCTGCAATATTCTTTGATGCGACCAAACTGAAGTGTCAGCCAGAACCATTATATCGTTTAGACTCTGCCGGGCATAGATACTATTACCGATTCAATGGAGAAGAACCGGAGTTCTATACGTCAGTTACTACCATGATTCGTAATACTATGCCAACTAGCCCCCATCTTATTCAATGGCTTATTGACAAGGGTGGTGATAATGGCAAGGATGAAGCCGAGGAAAGGGCACATTATGGTACGTTTCTTCACATTCAGTGCGGATCGCTGTTAATTAATGGTACTTATGATCTCGATAAACTACAAGGATTACTACAGGTTTATTTGACCGCTAATAATATTCCAACAGACAGAATCAAGTGGGCAGATGAATTAAAGAAGGATGTTCTTGCTTTTGCTCAATTTATGATAGACACCAACTGCAAACCATTAGCTATAGAGATCTGTCTATGGCATCCTATTGATGGCTATGCGGGGGCTATTGATATCGTTTGTGAGATGGACTTAATAGAAAAGGGATTCTTTGGTGAAAAATATCTTTCTGGTGTAAATAAAGGTCAGCCAAAGGAATCTAAACAAGTCAGAAGGATTCGTGCTATAATTGACATTAAAAGTGGAAGAAAATCTTTCTACGAAAGTGCCGAAATACAACTTTGTGCTTATAAGGAGATGTGGAACATTCATTTCCCTGAATTTCCTGTTGATAAGTTTATGAATTTCAGTCCGAAAGAATGGAGAACTACACCATCATACAATCTAAAAGATCAGACAGACAGTCGTAATGCACAGAAATTACCTCATTTGGTAGCCCTCGCAAAGATAGAAGATAGCAAGCGTCAAAACTCTTTTACTTTAGTAAGTGGAATTGTGGATTTAGTTAAAGGATTGGCTGGGAATATAGAGGAACTTACGTTTATTGAACTTATCAAAAAGAATAAATGATTCACACCGAGCAAGACGATATGATTTGGGCAGATGCATTAGATGATTTCAAACCCGACTACACCCCGATACCATGTTGGTCAGTCCTTCAGCTGTTTGAACTAAGGGGTCGTACCACAACACTTATCAAAGATAATCTTATTTATTTTTTATATACGTACTACTGTGTTTATGATGCTAACGTTAAGCGTTATTATAAAAGGCTTGGTCGGGCATACACGATAGACGAACTTTATTTCTACAAAGGCGAAGATGAGGCGATATCTAATATAAGGCATTTTGTTGAAGACAAGACGCTAACCATACTGATGTCCCAAAAGAGGGTAGATAGTGTCTCAGAGACTCTACGGAGGCTCTATAAAGCCTATTTTAGCACTGATGGCAAACTCGATTACCGATTATACATCAAACTACTTGATTTAAGTTTGAAACTAGAAGATTTTAAAGATAATCAAAAAGGAGTTCAGGGTTATAAAACTGCCATTAATTCTATGGAAGGTCAGGTAGCCAAACTCTGGCAAAAGGCAATTCCTAAAATCTGACTATCCTCCACAAAGATAGTATTTTTAGTTTATACGCATAGGGTTGGGGAAATTATCTCTTATTACTGTGTCAATAATTCCTGCGTGTTTTTGTATATAATACTGAGTAGATGATAAATTAAGATGCCCCAATTGTGTCATAATAGACCGTAAGGAGACCATGTTGGTATTATGTAAAGAAGTAGCTCCTGTCGCTTTAAAACTGTAGAACTTATACTCTTTAGGCATTCCAAATTTATCCCTATACTTATTAAACCGATAACGGAGCACGTTAATGCTGCAAGGAACGGTGTCTGTATTTTTATGCTTCCCAAAGATAAATAAGTCTTTATCTGCCTTTTCTATGCCATATTCTTTAAGAACAGTTATAAGCTCATTTGGGACAGTAACTATTCTTTTGTGTCCGTTCTTAGCGTGGTCGGCATCTACTTTTATTGTCCAATTGATAGTATCAATGTCTTTTACTTTCAGGAGTCGTAGTTCTCTCCCCGGCCTGGTAAAACAATAATATTCCATCAGACAGGCCACATAGAGTTGCTTATCTTTCTTTTTAATTTCTGTTAACAGGGTACGCATGTGTTCTTTCTCAATGACTTGTGCGCCCATGTCTGCCTTTTTTTGTGGCAACACAAAGAGATCAAATGGAAGTTTTATTATCTCACCTCTTGTCATTGCGTATTGGAACACCTGTCTTATATTGTTGCAATATTTATGACATGTTGGGCGATCTAATTTCTTCTCATCAGCAAGATAGATGGAGAACTGCTCAATTATCTGTTCATCAATTTTAGCCAAGGGGGTGTCGCTAAATCCGTACAAAGCTAACCACCGACTAAAGATATTAATTTTTCCAAGATAAGATTTATATGTCCTTTCTTTTACCTTTATTTTTATATTGGAAAGGAATGAGGGAATAATTTCATCAAATGTTTTCATGTCTTTAATTTTTTATACATCTTATTGAGAACCCGCTTGATTTAGCATTTGGCCCTCTATTTATTTTATTTATGGGGTATTCAAGAGATCTACAATATGCTGTAGTTTTATCATATTCTGAACCAGTCCAGAAATATGCTCCTTGTCCGTAGTCTCCGAAATCACCATACCACCCACTTCTAAAGCCTGCGAATAACGCCTTGAAATTAGATGATTCAAGTATAAAAGCATCCCCATCACCCCGCCAGTTTAAACTATCTGCTTCAGTAAGGCTCATCCCCATTAACATCTCTAATATCTTCCAATCGCCATCTCTTGGTACACGCCAACCGACCGGGCAAAGTTTATCGGTAACAGCATAATAATTATATAAGCACCCCATTATATTTTTATAAGAAATATCATTGTCATACCAACAAAAGGCATCTGTGGATAATGATTTCCATGTATTATTATCAGTAACATTTGGTATAGATAATCCATTATTATATTTAGTTGTTTTTAGATTTTCTGCCATCCATGTCTGTGTGCCAAGCATAACAGAGTCGTAAACATTACCATCAATATCATGAAGGGTGTATGGCTTTTTCATGATTGTATCAACGGGTTTTTTCCCTCCTATATTAGTTGAATCAGTAGCCGCTGCCTGTTCCGTAATGTATTCTATCTTTGTACAGGCAAAACAGAAAAGTAAAAGAAAGATTAATGTTTTCATAGTCTGGGAGTTTAATTATTTCCTATAAAATAATTTCTCGACCAATAAGTATATGGGCAGTAAAATGAAACAGATAATCGTTAGGATTACTGTTCCAGTGCTCCATAAAATGAATGGCAAGTAAAATTTTAATGTTTTCATAGTATTATTTTTAAGTTTACTGTGTAAATGTAAACTTAAGTTTTGAATTAAACAAATAAAGACTCAACTATTTTTCATAAAAAAAAGCGGGTCAAAGTTAATTGCCCGCTTAATTAAGAAAGAAAGTGTGTTAAAAATTCGCCTGTGCGCCTAAAATTATTCCAAATGCTTTATTTCCAAATCCATAATCGACACCTACATTAACAAAATTGAAGGCATTAATGGTAATTGCTGGTTTAATTGAAGCTGGTGTGATGTTATTAATATCAGTACCGAGTAATGCAACAAAACTTATACCCCAATCGCTTGCGGGTGTGCCATCAGGTGCTTGATAATAATGACGTATCCCGAATCCAGGGCCTACGCCACTTAAAGGAGCTGAATCGAACTGTTTTGTTGTCTTATTATAGACCAGTTCATCACCAACAACCGATGCGTTAAACCGCCATAAGAAAGTGGTATTAATAAGATTTGCTTTTGCCACCGTCAGGTTGATTGTTTTAAATAAGTCTTTAGGGACGGGTTTAAATACACTTTGTGACATCCCAGCAATGGTGAACATTGCAAGAGTAAAAATTACGATTAGTTTTTTCATTTCTTTTTCTTGTTTTTAATTTGTTTTATTTTAAAGGTTTTACAATTTCTGGTGTTGCATTTTTTTCAGTAGTCAATAACTGACCTTGCGAATTAGTAAATAAATTCTTTCCAAGATATGCTATAAAAGCAGTAAGAGCGGCGGTTCCAATCACGGGTAAGCTGGCTTTATCAAATAATTTACCTGTTTGTAAGAGTGTTGTCAGCGTGGCTAATACGGCTGTAAGAACAGCAACAACAGCACCCTTACCAAAATCATACCAATTTAAATTCAAAAAATTAGCTTTCATTTTAAATTATTAGTTTCGAAATCTACCAATATGCACATTACCTATGTAATGGAATACCCCTAACGGGGCAAGTAACCAAATTACAACAACGCCTATAACTACCCAATAGAGAATAGTTTTTACTCCAGCATCAATGAATGGAATACGATTTATAATAAACAAAAGTATTCCAACAGCAATCAAAATAATTACAATCGTTAATAAATCCATTTTTCTTAAATTATTAAGTTTATACTATTAAGCATCAAAGATAAACTTTATATTTGAGAAATCCAAATTTATTTTGAAACGATGGTAAGGTCTTCCTCTAATTGCTGAAAATCAAAGCCGGGACAGAATGATGGATTTTTTGCTTCCATCGGAAGAATCACGTATGCTTCATCAACACATTCATCCCACCATTTCCAATCACCCTTCTGGGTATTACCCCATGTTAATACAGTAATAAAATCGGGATCGTATGATGTCGCAAAGATAGCATGTCCCTCGTTTAATAACTTACCGGGAGTCCAAGGTATATGGTTGCCAAAGTCACTTAGACAGTTCTCTTGAACATTAAATCCCAAGTAAAGACCCCCAAACAATTGTATGGCTTGTTTTACATGAACATGATTTGTAATGTCAGATATTTTTGCATAGGCAAGTATCTTTTCCCCGCTAAAGGAATTTTGTCTCCAATAGTTTAAAACATCGAGTTCCACTAACCCCGTGTCTGGCCCTCCTGTAAGTTTTTTATAGAGTTTTGTAACAGTACATTCAGTCGGTATAGATTTTTGTCCAATTAATCCTGCATAGACTGTTCTGGCATGTGCCATGCCCGCAATGGTACAATCTCCGAGACGATCGTTTCCTAGCATCGGATAAAGTTTTGTAGGATCAGATATCTTTGTCTTATTATAAACAGTGATAAGATTATCGAATGCCGGAGGAGGAGGTGCTATCTCTGGTGTCAGGTAGTTTGTGAACATCAATGTTCTATAATCGAGACGTGGGGATTTTTTCCCAAACATTAATTTTCTCATATCTTATTATTTTTTAATGATGCCATTTTTTTGCATTCTTGGCAAAATTTGCCATCTTACGAATATGAGGGTCTTTGGAATGCAAGGCTTCCTGTGTGGTTTTTCCTGTACGTTTTTTATATGCGGCAAACATACCAACGTGTGATTTCTTAATTTCTATTGCCATTATATTATTTTTTTTAATTGTCTGAATCCTAATAATTGTGCCCTCGGATATGGACTTATTTTTATCATATTGCTTTCATTACCCCCAAGTGTATAGATATTTGTTTCATCCCATGCTATAAATAGTCCGACATGACCTTCCCATCCACTTGGTTTATCCCTCCAAAACACGACAATGTCACCCATTGTTGGTTTTAATATTATTATTGACGTTTTAAGCCAACTCCTTGCATCAAGTTTCCCCGTATATTCATATCCTGTTTTCTTTGCATAGTAATTCATTGCTGCGGAACACCAAGCTGTCGTAGAGTCATCCTGAACATCGTAACCTATTTCTTTAAACATAGCAATAATGTCGGGATTGCTTTCGGGGCCATCTATTTCTTTAAGGCCATAATGTGAGAGAAATTCCAATAATAAATCAGTCATCACCTTTTAAATATTGAGAAAATTTAAGTTTCCGTTTCTTTAAAGTATTTGCCATTATAGTTAATGGTCTTGGACATAAATCCGGAGGCATTGGCGACCCCAGCAAATCTTGTGCCACATCAGGATGGGGGCAATCCCCAAGGGTTTTACAGTTTTCACATTCAGGATAAGGGTTTTTATATCCCATTCCTTGTATCTATTTAATTGTGCTTAAAATTTCTTTTTCATTTTCATTAATAAGAGAGTCTTTCTGTGTCGGCGTTAAGTTATTAAAATGAATTGTTCTGACATCATTTGAAATATTTCCGGTTTTAATATCTGTCCAAACCTTTTCTATACCTGATGTTTTGCTTTGACTAAGCCATCCAGATTGACGCATAAAAGAATAGATGCCAATAACCATTAAGGAAAAAACAAGAATAATTCCTACAATAATACTAACAATTTTCCACCAGTTCTTCCATCTCCAAAACCTAAATGCATTTTGTAGTGTTTCAAGCGTTGGTTTAATCTTGGAAACATATTCTAAATGTTCTTTATACTTTTCAAATTCACCCCTAAGCTCTTCTATTTCCTGTTTTTTCTTGTTGAGTCTATTATCATGTTCTAAAATCCTGCTGTCCTCTTCAATAATTTTTCCCAGTGCTTCTTTAGCATCTCCTTCTGCCCTAGTAAGTCTTGTTTCGATAATATCAAGTCTTTGTGTTATTTTAACAATTGCCTCTTTAATCTCCCCAAGTATATCCCCTATAAATTCGTCTTGTAGGGATAACATTCTTCCAATAGCACCAAGCATATTAATGTTTTCTGTGCTTAATCCCTTGTAAGTTTTTTCGCTTATCGGAATATTATTAATATCATACCTATCTTTTGTTTCGTCTGTCATTATTTCCCTTGTTTAAATAAGAATTTTATTGAGTATATTAATGCCTTAATGGACACAAAAACTAATACCAAGAGACTCAATCCCCCGATTACTAATGCCGCATACATTCCAAACCCTGTGTCATTCATTTTTTAATTGGAATTATTTTAATCTTAAAACCCGGTTCTGCGGACTTATCCATAGATTTATTCACATTACCCGCCGGTTGACTTATTTCGAACTGAAGACCGCCCATTACATCTATAATATCCTGCTTAGTAATGGTAGGGTCTTTAGAAAGGTGGTTTACAAAATCATCACTTAATTTCTTTACAACCGTAGTTACCCTAGTCATATCACTGCGAATATCCTGTTGACCCCACTCTAACCTATGTACTACTTTAAACAAGGAGTCATTTTGAACCATAATGGTTTTCACGTTAGCCTTTAACTCAGTCTGATCCTGTTGTTCTGTTTTTTGTTTTTCATACTCTGCCCGGACTTTATTATCATGCGCATTAACTAATTTAACTGCACCCGCCAAAAGCGGAACAATAACTCCTATTACTTTCACAAAAGTACTGAGCTGCTCAAACCATTTTAATATATTCTGTATTACCTGTTTCATTTATATCCCGTGAACACTTGAAAAAAACGAACCTATTTCTTTTATTCCTTTCATTTCGTTTCGCCTGACTCCGATGCGACTATAAATTTAAATTCTTAAATAAATTAAATTGTTGTGCGGAAATCAATCCACTTCTATCAGGAGCAAGACTCAAACTATCAGAAATATTGTCCAATCTGTAATTTACTCCGTTCCATTTGGCTATATCAATCGAATCCCTGATGCGCTCTGCTTTCTTTTTACTTTGATCTTCCTTTTTGAGATATTCAATAGTATTAGACTGACTTTCTCCTTTTTCCGTCCAATGATTGATCTTGATAGCTGCCGTTGCAATGATCGTTACCATACCAACCAATCCAAAGAATATCTTCCATCCTTCAGCCAAACCTTTAATCCATATTAGAACCTTTCCCATATTTTATCCTCTGCCATTTCAGATTATTTTATTCAACCGGTTTGTTTGTTTTCTTTTTCATCTCGTTTAATTTGGTCTTACTAAAACTTTACTTGTATATGGTTGCATTGTAAAAGGATATGTCTGCGCAACCCCATCCATATCAACATAGTCACTATAAGGCAATTCTGCTGCCTGAACTATCCTCACGGTTTTTGCGGGGTTAATTAGATAAATGAGGAAATCTGTTTCTGGTTTTGCACTTCCAGCATACATCGAAGGAGTTATCTCCAATTCATTCAATGCCGTTCTTCCCCATACACGTGTGTTTTCATCAGCAATCCATTGAGCAAGTGTCAGCCATGAAGTAGTTAGTTTGAACATTGTATTATTTCCACCTGTTCCGGCTTTCCCGAAAGGATAGTAATATTTATTGTTCGTAATTGTCTCAGTATTTGTTAAAGCAGTATAAATTCCAATACTACACGTTGCGGGAGCTTGTGCCACAAAAAGATTATTATTAATTGTATTATTTGCACTACTGCCATATAAAGTGAACCAAATATTGTTTGTACTATTCGTAGAAAATAAAACATTATCGTGAAAATTAACCTGTTGATCTTCATAACCAATCATCACATTTTGTGTATATCCCGTCACAAAATTATGATCAATTTCATTATCTAAACTACTTAAATCAATGTATATTCCTGCATTCCAGTTATAAACAGTACCGTTTGTGCAAATATTATTTAAAATATGTCCATTTGTAGAATATGACATATAAATGGCACCACCGTCAAAATGTATTAAATTAACATCATGCACATAATTATATTGAATCAATGGATTAGTTGCATACATCAAGCAAATGCCAGAATAATTTGTATTATAAATTTCATTATATAAAATACTTAAATAAGTTGTTCCTTTACTCCCAATACCATTCCCGTTTTGTCCGGGAAATATGCCATATAAATATCTTTCACTTCCTGTTGTATAGCCACATTTATTAATAATATTGTTTTGTAAAATAACCTGATTACAATACATTACCATAATCCCATCAGAATTTTGATCAGTCATCGTACACCCATCTACTTTGCAGACCTGACATGTTTTCAATAATATAGGATAATAACCAGCATAATTAGAAGTAATATTAAGAATATTGATATACGAACTGTTTTTAATTTGAATATCACATTGATCTGTGCTTTCAAAATCTAAATTTTGAATTGTTATATTTTTACATATATTACCATAAATGCAATCATCTCCATAAGTTACCGTAACTCCAGATGGCTGAGTTGTAGAATAAACATAAAGTGTTTTGGTTGAATTATTATAAGCATATTGATTTTGAGTTGTTAAGCATCCCCTGTGATTTTGTACGTAATATGTATATCCTGCCACAACTGGAAACAATAAACCCGATGGATTATATATATGCTCCGGGTCTAAATCCATCCCCGGTATGGTAAATGTTTTACTTGCATAAGCGCTCACCCTTGACATGCCAAATAGAAAAGTATTATAATCAATATAAAGTTCTGCATTATTCCAAAACCCATCGGCATCTTCAAGACCCGAATCGGTTAATGTCGTTTGATTCCCCGCTGTTGCCGTGCTTATTGTTTTTCTAGCCAATATTGCTTTTGTACCCCCAATAAAAACATTCGTTATTTCAGATGGAAAATTATTATCTTGTTTGCTCCAAATATTATCTCCTTCATCAGTCCATCCTGTAACTGATTTTAATGCTGTCAAAATTGGTGCAATACCATTGCCGTAAGAATCTACAAATATATTTGTCTTACCGGATAGGTCAAGTTTATCATTAATAAATGTTGATCCTTTTGCAATAAGTATTTTAGTGTTATCAGTTAATACTGTCGTTGCTTTTACTAAAGTTGCATAAGGAGTTATTATTGTCCCATTGCCTGTTCCGTCATTACCTGAATTACTTACATAAATTGTATTACTTTGAGTAAGGACTGAATTAAATGAAGCTACTAAATTTATAAAATTTGTATTAAGTGCATTAATATAAGCAGTCCCGGACATTCCGGGATAGAGATAAAAAATAGTTATCGCAGTAGGAACAACGGCATTAAGAGCATCAAAATTGCCATTAATAACAGTATAGGAAGTAGAAGCACTAATAGTTGTCAGGGTTGCCTGACTGCCAGATGTGATATTTATTGAACTAAAGTTCGCATTTATTGCAGTAAAAAACTGTAATTGAGTCATCCCTGCCGTTATGGTGGTTTGACCATATCCGCAAACGGACAATAATATAAATAACGAAAATATTACTAATTTCTTCATACTGAGTATTTTGTCTTGAGATAGTTATAAATCATTCCCTCATCACTTACTGAATCAGCAACTTTCCTTACAATCATTTCCGCAACTAAAATATTACTAGGACAAATAGCATTACCCAAATACATTGATGCCCCAACTATTATACCTCCCGGATTTGCAGCACCAAAATCTCCTGTCACGGGTACTCCTTCATTAACTATAAGTTTACTATTTGCTCCGTTAAATAATACCCTGATAATATTCCACGCATTTAGAGTGATTCCGGTTGTAGTCGAAGCACTTCCCGCGCGCGCCCTTATATTGGGAGTAACAGCATTTTCCTGTATTTGTCCCTGATTATTTGCATATCCATCGAAAAAAGTGTCATAAAGTGTCCACCTTAATGGTTTAACAACAAAATAATAAAAAACCGGCTGATTGAGTTCAAAAGCAGCACTACGGAGATGATCATCTGTAATTAAACTACCATCTACAAGCCCGTTAAATGTCACACCATCAGCACTCCATACCCTACTATTCCCTTTATATATTGATAAATCACTTTCAGAAACAAGTAATTTATTATTTATTCTTGTTACGTGATTACTGCCATCTTTTGTGATTGTTGTTAAATCTCTAAAATCATACCATGCCGAAGTATCATTGACGCCGCCTGTTTGATGCTCAAGGATTAAAGGGTAAATGATATTATTTGTAATTGATTGTCCGGAAAATGTTGCAACTGCACCTCCCGTTGTATTATCTCTTAAATAATTAGTAACTGATTTCGTATATGTAACCGTTATTACATCTCCTAGAGTACACGCACTGGCAAGAGTTAATGTATTTACTGCTCCTGCAACCGCCACAGTAATAACTCCTCGTGCAACTAAATTTACTAAAACTGCATAATCCGTAGTTGCCGGAATATAAGAAGTATTTAGTGTATTGTCAAAAGTAATAACTATATTAGAAGGTGATGCTTGTTCTATTGTTTTGGTTGAAATTGTCGGGACAGTAATTGTTTCTGGTGTCCATACGTATTGTTGTGCTATTGGTTTATTGCCCTTCAGGTTCCCATAACCAGAAACAACACCACTCCACCAAATAGAAAGTTGAGCATAATCTCTCAAATGATTCATTTCGTCAGTTGAAAGTGCCCGTGAAAGAATTATTATCTCTCTTAAAACATAAGGTGAAGTATTATCATATTTTACAATTGTCCGGGCAAAATCATAAGCAATTAGTCTATTACCGTCAGTTGTACTTAAACTCGCATCAGTTTTCCACCAAGCATTATCAGTATCATAAGCAACCCACCCGGCAGGAAGTGTATAGACTTTATTTAATCCGGAACCACTAACAACCGTCAGATGAGTAGCACCGCCATCCATCTTATTTGGTTGCTGTCCTCCACTTTCTTCTGACTCTTTGTACCAACCAATAATCTTAGTTGGTACACTTAGGGGTGTCCATGCGACAACATTGTTGGTAACTGGATAACTCTTTCCTTTATAAACAACACTAAAAACATCTCCATAAACAACCGGAACACTTAATATCAAAGTACAAACATTTCCTACCCCCGGATCCCACGACACACCTAAAACTGTCGCTGTGATTCCCACAATAGTAAAATCACTTATAAGAATTGTCTTTTTAGACGGCCATGTTATAAGAACCTCATTTGATCCTGCATTTTCAACAACTAAAGATGAGGGAGTCCATGCTACACCGCCTGATAAGTTATTCCTCCCAAGACTCCAAGCTGCTGCTCCTGCTCCGGGCATATTCTTAAAGTATTAAATTGTTTTTACTAATCACGCCTATTGCACCTTTCTTCTTTTTAAGTCCCTTATTCCAAGGAATGCGCTCCTTTAATTTATTAATAGTAGAATCAGAATGTTTTTTACCAAGGTGGCCATCCCTATTCTTTTGATTTGATTCCGCCTTATGATGTTTCCCTTTCATCCACGGAATTTTACCAATATGAGATTCACTATCTTTTCTTTTGGTCTCTTCACTCATGGGAATACCCTTGTTCCAAGATGGCTTACCAATAATTTGTTTTCTGTGCTTCTCTATTGTTTTCTTACTTCTTTTACATCCTCGTGGACTGCCCGCCACATAACTATTATTGAAATAAGGTTTGTGTATATCCAGTAATACTTGCTCCATTAAAAGAACGTCTTCCTTTCTTGTTTGGTATAATATAGAGAAAAATAAATCTTCTTCTCCGTATTTATTATAATGACGTTGGAGTTTAACAGAGTGGTGTTTATTAATCCTTAACTGTGATAGGTGCATTAACCACCGTTTCTGTATATTCACCGAACTTCCAATATACATCCTATTAGACTTACAAATGGAACTAATTTGATATACACCTACTCGATTCATATAAGCCCGACATTTACAACCGTAACTGTGCTTGCAAATCCACCACCAGCGTTACCTGCGAAAACCTTTACGATTGGAGTCAAACACCACTCCCCTGCTGCAAGATGAATCTGTCTTGGGGTAATACCAGTTAGAACATAGTTTGCAGGTAATATGCCTCTGTTTTGCGTGACGTAACTTTCGTACTGTGCAAGGGTAATAGCAAAGATATAAGCTGCGGTGTCTGTGGCGTTCTTTACGCCAAAGCCATGAGCCACATACTCATTCATCAAAGATAGGTTAGATGTTGCTTTGGCACTTGCCTGATAAGTAGCTACCGGGTCTATGGCTACTGTTCCTATGCTTGAATATGAAAGGATATCCCGAAACCATAATGGAAGCGGACTTCCTGTGTTTGTTAATAGTACTGCCATTTTATTTTGTATTTATTAGTGCAAAGATAGTTACTTTTGAGTTGTTGTATTTTTCTCTTGCTTTAATATTGTTTCGGTTTGATCTTTGGCTTTTGCAAGAGCATCTGCCCATAATCCTTTTATTTTATTGTTAAATTTAATTATGGGATTATTATATTCATCTGTCATGATTTTACCCTTTTGTTCACCCGTTTCATATTTAGCAGGCTTGTTTTTATCGGCTTTTACTCTATCGGCATCCTGAAGATACGGCATGACTTTCTTGCGATATTCTTCCATCGCAGCATTTCTAAATGTTTCAAGTTCTTTTGACGGAATCTTGTCTTCTGTGGCAATGGTTACTTTTTCTTTTCCTACCTTGAGATGTTCAGACGTGGGGGGTATCTGTAATGCCCCATTATCCTTCATTACCTTCCAATCGTCGGGATGAGTTTGCCTTAACTGTCCCCAGCCGAATAATTCTGTTATATATTTATTTCTTTCATCTCCTGAAATATTATTTTTAACTTTTTCGGCTTCATCCTGTGGTAACTTTTTGTCAATAACCTCACTTTGTACCCTTTGTTTGATAACCTGCCCGCTTTTGTGGATAAAATCGGCATACTCATCATCAGTCATCGGACGTAGAATACCCTTAGTATCATCGTAATGTGGCTCTTTCTGACGGGGTGCGGCTAAATTAAGATTATTTTTAACAAGATATTCATAGAAAGGATCATGTTCGACCTTCGTTATACCAAAGACAGGGGGCGTCTTCACTTCATCTCCCCAAGAATTATAAAGCGCATTAAGTTTATTTCTTGCCACTGGCATGTTTCTAATTATCTGTGCATCCCAAGCCGATGACGTCTTTTCTGTTGTTTTCGATAGATTATCAATAGTCTGTACTGTCTGTTCTATTAATTTAGGATAGACAACACTTTTACCCATTGACGAGGCTAACCTGGAAATATATGTTCCCGTTTTATTAGGATCACCTGATCCGATAGCTGCAAAAAAGTTATTAAGGCCCTCTATGTAAGGAGCAGAAAAAATAGTAGTCATAGAATTTCCATAACATTTTACCACCTTCATTGCAAACTTATCATCTACTGACTCGTCTTTGTGATATTTTGAAAGATCATCAAAATAACCCAACGGGCCGATAGCTAATGCAAGAGGAGAATGTTGCCAGCTAAACCAACGATCACCGACTCTTAATGAAAATGGTTGCCACCCAAGTCTTTTTAATTCATCATTGCGTGGATCACCCTTCCCATAGCCATTGGCAGTTATTTCTACGAATGGTTTGTCATCTTTATCTTTTAATTGTGTTAACCCCCATATACCGGCAATAGTTGCCATCCCGATTAACCCTTTCATGGCTTCTTTTCCTCTTTCTTCAGGAGTATATTTGCGGTAATATCCCTTAGAAAATTGATATTTATTCATTCCAGATACCCCCATGCTTCCAATGCCAGCACGAGCAAGCCCCGTAGGCGGAAAATAATCGAGCATCTGATTTCCAAGATTCGCCAATACTCGGGTGAAAGGAACTATCCTCTTTAATGGATAGAGTGTATATTCTTTTTTGGTAAATGGTATTGGTATAGTTCCACTAGCCGCAGTAGTCATTTGTCCTATCTTGTGAGCAAACATACCGAGGAGTCCTTCGGGTGGTCCCATATATGTAGTTCTTAAAGAATACGCTTCTGCTTTTTCCATTATATCATCGGGGCGATTCTGTTCCATTAACTCCCACACCCTACGTTTATAATCTCTCCCTTTTAATCCTTCACTTTGTGCCTGTTGCTCAAACTGTACCCTTTGTTCGGGTGTCTTTGCCAATATATCCCATGCACGCCCCCAATCAGTTTTATCTGGTTCTGTTGCGCTGGGTCTCTCTGCCCTCGCTTTTGCTACAGCTAGTTCAGTAGCACGTATCTCTCTTGATGGCCCTGCATTAAACTGCTGTACTGCTACGAACATACGTTGTACATATCTGGCAACTTTAGCTATCGGGGAATCAACCATTTCAAGAAGAGCGGGGGTTTCTTCCTTATTCATTGGGTTATACCCCGTTTTTAATACATCAAGTGCTTTTTGATATCCAGCACCCCATCCACGCAGAAGTGCTGAAAATAAATGGGGAATATCTCCGGGATGATTTGCATGATACAAAGAAGTTACTATTGTCTCGAGTCCTACTGTTTGTAATTCAGATGACATTTTCTTCGTATGCGTATGTGGACCAGAAAGAGCGGAGGCATACCAAAGGGCATTACCTATATCACCTAAATCAATTCCCTTGATGTGTGCCGATTGATAGGCGAGCAATGCTTGTATCGCTTTATTTTTCTGTTCTCCTTTGGGTGCTTTGTCTGCCAATTCGGCCAATCTGGTTATCTCTTTAATATTTTCATCTGTCAGTTTTGGCCAACCAAAAGCCCTTGCATAAGCATCTGTTAGATCAGAATCTTCCCATGCTCCCGCATTAGTGAGTTCTATTATCTTATTTACAAGGCTGTTTTTCCCTTTTAATATTTTCTTCTTCTCAGGAGTAGCAAGGTCTTTGAATTTCTTCGCTGCTTTATCTGCTATCTTCTGTGCATCTGCATCTTTTAACCCTCCATCCTCAATAAGTTTTTCTTTTAAACTTCTTCCTGATTTATCAGGTTTAGTATAGTGGTCTTTGACGATTTGGTCAATTTGTTTTCCTTTCTCCCTTGCTTCAACATAATTATCAAGTTCATCTGCTGTTACTCCACCTTCTTCATTTCTTTTTTGTGCCGCTGCTATCCATGCTTTTGCCTTATCATCATCAAGTTCTTGCCCTGATTTCTCAAGATATTCCCTTTTAAACCTATCGAGTATTTCTTCTGCTCTTGTAATCCCTTCCTGTGCGTATAGCGACAAGATATTACCAAGGTGTTCTATTTGTTCTGAACTTAATCCGATAGCCGATACAGAAGTCTGTGAACTTTTAAAGAATGCATCCCATTCTTTTGCACGATCTGCCTGTATTTGTTTTATTCGTGCTTTGTATTTGGGCTGGTTTGCCTTTTGTTCCGCAACTTTCTTTTCAAGTTCCGCAACCCTATCCTTTAAGTCCTGATATTCTTTAGAATTTATTACCTGATCTACAACATTATTATTAATGTCTTTCATCTGCTGACCCTTGGTGGCAATGTCATCAGCATTTTTATCAAGCAATTTTTGACGCATACTGTCTACCATCTTTTTAGCCTTTAGCAGTTGCATATCAGGAGTAAGAATATTATTTACTCTTTCGGAGGCAAGTGCCTGTATAGCTTGTCCCCAATTACGTCCCGCTTTATCAACCCAATCAGCTAAATCAACTGCTCGTTTTATGTAGTCTTGTTTTTCGACATCATCTTTGGAGTCCCGTGCCAATTCCCTGTACTTGTCAAGTATTTGCACAGCACCCATTGAGCGTATCCTGTCCGGGATATTAAGTGACTCATTACGGATATCTGCCTCGGATTGTCTTAATCCTCTTGATGCAATCATGGCATCTACCTGTGCTGCCGTGGCATTATTTGGTATTTGCTCGTATGTTAATCCTTTTTCCTCTATTTCCTTACCAAATTCCTTGAAATTCTTAGCTTTTTTAATCCTATTAAGTAATCCCTTTTCCCGTTGGTTATCCTGATTACCCACTGTCCCCCGTATAGGCGGCTCGGTAGGGGGTATTTGTTCCGGTGGTACTTCTGTACCTTTTAGAAGAGTTCCTTCGCCTTTTGGGGGTATAGTACCCTCCCGTGGGACATTTTCCTGCTGTTGTAGGGGTTCGGCAGGTTCTTTTAATAATAATTCTGCTATTGGCTTAAGATAATCAGGGATTTTTCCTGTATCCCGATATTCTCGTTCAGCAGGCAATCCATATTCTTCATGTGCCTTATCGTAAGAGATGCCAAGCTTATCCATAGCCCTGTCTTCTTCTGCCTCATGAATAAGATCAGCTACCTTATCCTCACCACTTTCCACGTCTTCGATAAAAAGATCGCCCTTATTCATCCACGGATAAGCATGAGAATTACCCCCTTCCGTGAAATTAGTATAAACCTTGTTGCGCATTTCAGTACCATTAACGATAGATACTTTACGTCCATCGTCTAATGTGCCAATTTCTTTTTTAGGAACATTGGGCAATGCTTCTTCCCATCCTTTTTGAAGCTCTCCGGGTTTCTTGTATTCCTTTACCTGTTCTTCGACCCCTTTTGGGATATCCTTAGAATCAGACATAGAATTTTCAACTGGTTTTACTTCTTCTTGAGTAGTCCCTTTTTGTTCATTGTTGCCCACATTGTCGACATTACCTTTTCCTTGCTCCAATTCGGATGTGCCTTGGTCAGGGAGTTGGCTATCTGATGTTCTATTTTCACTGGCATTTTGTGTTCCCTCCTGTGTATTAATTTGGTTTTCTTTATCTATGCGATCCATTTCTTCTTTAGCGAGCCTATCTTTATTACCCTTATACCACTCGTTAAAGACTTTCATGGTATTAGGTTCAAGATAACCTTCTTCGTTGACAGAACTAAACCTGTCGTTCTCATTGTAGTTTTTATCTAACCAATTAGTAAGGTCTTCTTTACTTTTGAAGGTTTTGTCACCCAACTTATAATTATCAAGGTCATCTAAAAATTTCTGTGACGATTCTGTCTGTACTGCCTTCGGTTTTTCCTTAACCTTTCCATCTTCCCCTTTTGGCTGTTCTTTAGGCTCAATACCGTAGACTTTTTTAGCGTCCTGTTTGAGTTCTTCTTTTCTTTCCTTTAGCGGGGCTGACTCAACCTCTTTCCTGACATCATCCCATGAATTATTACCACTTATATTACTTAATGCATCATCAATCTTAGAGATTTTATCAGTAATATCTTTTGTAGCCTGTATTTTAGTGTCATTGTCGGCATCAATAGCATTAATTTTATCAATAATAGCATCCTTAATTTTTGTTTCAAAAGTAGATGATTTTACTGCTAAAATTAACCCATCCTTATTATTTAAAACCTGCTCTGTAGTAGCCTTTAAAATGGCTGTGTTTATTGATAATTTACCTGATGCAAGGTCTGATTCGGGATTGGCTGATGTTCCATTGGCTACGGCATCAAACTTTTCATGTGCGTTTTTAGCGTGTTCTTCTGCGGGGATATCGCTCTTGGCTATATCATTAATCATCTGTCTTGGTGCGCCCACAAAAGCCATCACACCTTTAGAAAGCAACATTCTTAATGGGTCTTTTGTACCAAACACCATTCCCTGTCCTGCGTTGGATAAGAAAGTATCCTCTGAAACTTGCCCAGTTCTTCTATACTCATCAAGTACTCCCCATCCACCAAACATGCCTGCTGTACTTACAGTAGCCCCCCCTGTTTGGATTATGGCTTTGTTTATTGCCTGACTTTCAGTAGTCACTTTGGGCATAACCTGATCGGCAATGGACTTTCCTATCTCATTGCCTTTCGTACTCATATTCGCAAAGAAATACCCTTGGGCATAACCCTCTATCATCCCAACTGCGGGTGCAAGAACCTTTTGTAGATTACCGCCATTTTCAAATTGTTGAGATTTACTTACGGCAGTTTTGATTCCCTGTTCAAATCCAAAGTTGCTCGCAAGGTTTATTCCTGTTGCCATCTCTATGGCTTTTAACGCCAATACCTCTGGCATTGCTGTTGCAAGGACTGATGCGTAGGCAATATCGGGTAATACATTTGCCGTACCCGTTGCTATGTCACCAATAACACCACCCTTTTCCTTACCTTGTGGTAATACAAGTTTCCCAACGGTTTTGTCTGTCCAACCCTCAAGAAGATCAGCTATCATGCCAAATGGACGCTGCATTGGATCGGTTGATAATGCAGTAGAATAATCAAATCCTGCTGCTCTTAATTTCTGTGCTTGTTGTGCCACGGGTAATCCATATACAGTTTGTAGAACAGCATCATTAGCAGTCGACTGAATCCAATCGGCAAGTTTGGGTACTTCTTCAAAGGCTCTGTTAAGAGTTCCACCAAAGGCTTTAATATATTCCCCTAAATTTTCTGGTTTAAGACCTCTACCTTGGCGCATTACTGTTTCGGGAGGTGTAGGCAAAGATGTCCTTTGTACTATATTAACATTAGTGGCATCCCTTGGTTGTTCAATTATTGGTGCTTGTTCAGGGAACGTGAACGCTTCTGTTTTTTGAACAGGTTCAGCCGATGTTGACTGTGATGGTTGAGTTAAGGAATCCTGTGGCTTTTGCCCTAACTGATCTAATAAAGGAAGTTCCTCTTTGCCCGAAGCAGAAGTGAGCGCATCTTGTGAAGAAACTTTTTTTTTTATATCAAATGATGTTTTAAACTCATCTATTGAATTAAATGCTCCTTTGAAATCAGCACTCTCGTTAAGCAATGAATATAACGCACCAACCTTAGTTTCATCAGAAAGTGTAGCGGTTAACTCTTCAGGGGTTTTGAATGCACCCTTGAAATCCTTAGACTCATTTAAAAGATTAAATAGTTGTTGTGTTTTATCTTCCATGAAGGATTATTAATAGATTACAAAGATAGTCACTTTTGGCAAACCTTTAAATAGCACAAAAGAAGAATGAAATCCCTTGAATGTAGAGATGCCCTTCTCTTGGTGCTTCCGAAGACTGTGGTTTAAGAGAGTACCCCTTAACTGTTGTTTCTTATTAATCCAGTGCGGACTTGTTTCCCCTCCTGTTGTCAACGACTACCGCTTTTATACTCCATCCCAATGCTATTGTCTTTCATTCAAGGCTGTCACACAGCTTCTTTTCGCATTGGGTATCCCATAAACCACTACGTTGCTTTGATTTTGCTAAATGAAATTAGCAATCGGAGAGAATAAGTCATAAGAACTCCGTGTCAAGTTGGTTGATAGAATCCTATGCGAATAGAACGCAACACAACTCTCTACGGAGTCCAGTATCTTTATTTGATTATGTGTCAAATTATCTCGCATAGGATTAATTTTCCGGTGCAAAGATAAGTCTTTTTATTTAAAGCGTTTTAATATCACTAATTCTTTGCGGGGTCATGTCCATTATAAAGTGCCGCAAATTTCACAAAACCATCTCCGTATGTTTTTAAAAAATCATCTATTGCCTCTTCTTCTATCCACGGAGAATCTTTCTGCATTTCAGCCTTTAAATCATCCAATATTTGTGCCACAATAGATGGTTCTTTTAGATGTTCAATATATATTGGAAGATTCCTTATAGGATTAGCCCGTGAAAGATTCCCTTGAATTTCGGGAGAATTTAAAATAACAAGTGCATCGCATTTGAATGTGTATTTTTCTCTTAATTCCTTTAAGGTAACTTCCGTCCATAAGGTATCATCTAAACAAGAAAGCGTGAAATTATTATTTCCCAACATACCATGCAATATCCAATTTCGCCCCTCCCTGTCAGAAAAAACGTCATTTTCAACAATGTAATGCCCGTTTTCTCTTAATAAAGTTAATACCGATTTGTCCATAATGGTCTTTATTATTGATTAGGTGCTATTTACGATGTTTGACATTCTCTACAAATCACCCTTCTTTTATGCCCAAGAAAGAACTCTCCACATTGGATACACTTATTAACATAATTTCCATTCTCGTGTGGATAATCTTCTATCCAATTTTTAGGAGATGCTAAATCCAAAATTTGAGTTTTAATCTTATTCATAAGTTTTGTCCACTCAATAATTTTTTCAAAATCTTCGTAATATTCCATTCACCAAAGATAAACCACATAATCCAATTATGCAAATTTATCTTAAAATATTTTAAAATTATTTTTTAGATGGCTTTGAATTAAGTTGCTTGGCTCTCTCTAAAATAGAGTTTGTAGTGGCTGTTGTAGTTTGTTGTCCCCTAAAGATTCCATATTTATTTTTCAACACATCATCAAAATCTGCTGCTGGTACTACAAGCTGATCTCCCTTACTATAATCACCATCGCCAGTTGTACCGCTATCAAGAGTTATAAGAATCTGATCTTTGTCTTTACTATACCCGGTAATATCAAATTTTGCTGATTGATTAAAAGGAACAAGTGTTTCGTTCCCGTTTTTATCTTTGGTGTATATCTGTTTAATATTCTGATCTACGGTGACTACCTTTTTCTGACCTAAGTCCTGATAAGAGGGTAAGTTAAATACCTTCCCAGTTGCGTCTTTGGCAGCGAAACCGTCCTGTGGTGTATATAATCCGTTTTGGTTATTAGTAGCATTTACTTTACTATAATCAAACTTTGTTGCACTACCCATTTTAAGCGTTACTGGTTTACTTTCACCCAGTTTTAATGCATTTTGCCAATAATTATCTTGAGCATATTTTAAAATAGGATTGCTATTTACCGATTGAGATGCCCTTGCCCCATCTGGTGATACGGTTCCATTGATATCCGTGTCAAGATACTGCTTATATAACGAAGGATTTGTGTTTTTTAGGTTCTGAAAATCTTGAATAACACCCCTTGCAAATCTGTCATCATTATGAAGCCTGTCCTGTACCCATGTTCTGCCCTGTGCTTCAGTGCCACTTGCAGTTCTTGTTACCTTTTGAGGAACACCACCAATATTTTCAACCGTTGTCACATCAGCAGGATTGCCCTTAAACTTATTAGCATCTTTATTGAAATAATCATTTGGACTTATTGATGCAGGAAGTAATGGAGACTGATCATAATTTCCTGTTTTTAGGTAATCATTCCACCTATTGTTAAAATCCTCATGGTCTAAATTCCCCTGTACATCTTTCTGAACATCTTCTCTATCTTTCATTGCCCTAACCATGCTTGATTGCATCTGCTGCTGTTGCATGAGTAGAACATTTTTGTCTGTTGTCATCTGCATCTTCTGCTCATCCGAAAGATTACCACCTGACTGTTGGAATGCCTTACCCCATTTCTGATTAAATGCATTGATCAAGCCCATCTGTGTTTTCTGTGCTGAATCGGCAAGTACAAATTCAGGAGGGACATTAGATGCTTTCTGAAACTGTTCAGCGTTTCTTTGATAAATTTCTGTTTTTAATTTCTCAGCCCCAAGAATCATGTTATCCATATTCTCCTGTGACCTCTGTAAACCCTCGCTTGACGGGAGAGGTGCTATTATATTTTTACCCGTAAATGAGTTGTTAAATTCCATTACATACTTATTGAAGGATTATGATTAGAGAACGGATCGGAAGCAATGGGAGTATTATTAGGAATACCAAAAGCATTAGTTCCCTGCGATGATTGTCCACCACCTTGTCCTTGCATACCTTGGAATACCTTCATGTAGGCATTTGTTCCCGCAAAATTTTGCAGAGATGATCCTATATCCTGTAACCCACTAAAGAGATTCTGTTGACCCACACCAGCCTTCCCTGCTGCCATATTTGCCCTTATCTCCCAAGGTTGATTAACATTATAATCAAACGCCTTATCTTGCTGACCACCCATCATTTGCTGCGCCCCTGCGAGATTCTGCTGTTGCTGTTGACGATATTGTGCCGACATTAACCCAAGATTCTTGATAGCATCTAACTCTTTATCCTGAGAACTTAATGCACCACTCATGAGTTGATTGGAACTCATTGCCCCTCTTTCAAGATTGGCTTGTGTCCTTGCACCACTTTGATCTATCTGACCTTTCATTATGTCATATCCCGGCAATTGAGAATTTGCCATGCTCTGATATGTTTTAAATGCGTCCTGATAGCCTTGCGATATCTGGTATTGTGGTCTATTATTAAGTAGGGAATTTAATTGTCTTGTACCTTGGGCAGTTTGTACCGCACCAAAAATCCCCTTAATTAGTCCAAGACCACCACCTATTGCTGCCCCTATGGGGCCCAATGCAGCACCAGCCCCCGCACCGCCTACTGTACTGCCTGCTATATCACCTATTCCTGCCATATTATTAAATTGTCACAAAGTTACTCATTTTGCACATTACCTCGATTTGGTCATTCCAAGATTAACCTTAAAAAGCTTAACCTCAGTATTATCCGTATTCTTTAACACCAAAAATGCACTATATCCACGAAGGACTTCTCCCTTAATGGCTTCTATTGCCAATGCCGCTCCTGAAGTTGTTTTCATATTTCTCAAAAATTCTGCTTGCCAAACGCCTTCTCTTTTCTTAAATCGTTCTTTAGGGATCATGCTATACATACCATTGGGCTGATTAAGCGTTTTTGGGATGGTAATAGAATCCACCGACCAAGCCCCATCACTATGTATCCCGATAGCATCAAGAATCTTTATCTCATTTGCATTTTGATTAGCGACTATTCCGACCTCTGAATTTCTCTGTTGTCCGAATAAATTATTCCTTGGCACTTCCGTGGAATTATGAACCCATATATCGCCACCTAGAAAAGAACAAAATCCGAGGCTTAATGCCTGTACCCAATCCAAAGCTCTTACACCATAATGTGTGATCCAAAACATTATACTAAAGGAACTTAACTCATTGGCATTAAATCCAAATAAAACGTAGTGTTCACCATTGCTTGAAGCTATGAGATCAATTTGACGTGACATTAGTTATCCTCCAGATTTACAATATACCTACCCGACATGAGATGAAAATTTATTCTAATAATTAATCTTCCCTCTGTTGCCACCCTTAAAACCACTTTCCCATTTATATCATAGAATTTCACATACTTAGGCATTACCCCATCTGTCATCTCTATTGTTACATGATCTTTAGCGGGATTAGGGTACATGATCCACGCTCTACCACTCTGTGGAGCAAAAACTCCTAATGAAAATAATATAAATAAAATTATCTTCATCTTGTTATAATTAATATCTTACCCCCCGATATCACAGGAACTCCATTATGTGTTACGGGAGATATAGACGTCACTACCGCACTTGTAAACCGTACGTCTGATCCATAGGCTGTCCCTACACCGTTAGAGGCATATGCTCTTACATGATAAACCGTTCCTGCCGTTAATCCCGTTATGGCACTTGTAAAAGTACTGGTACCACTAATATCTGAAGTATGATTGCCAGATGTGGTGGGGTTAGTCGATATCCCCCAGCAAACACCCTTTGCCGTAACCGTTGATCCTCCATCCGATGAAATCGTTCCTCCACTTGTTGCCGTAGTAATTGTTATACTTGTTATTGCTGTCGTGGTAACTACGGGTATGGTTATTGCGGCAGATGTTGTAAACTGCACATCAGACCCATAAGAAATACCCTGACTATTTGTTGCATAAGCACGCACATGATATATAGTATAAGCCGTTAAACCTATAATTGAACTGGCGAATGTTCCCGTACCAGTTCCATCTGAAGTATGACTACCAGAAGTAATAGGATTAGCCGACGTTCCCCAACAAACCCCTCTTGCCGTAACCGTTGCACCGCCATCGGCTGTTACGTTTCCCCCGCTGGTTGTAGTTGTTTGTGCTATATTTGATGCTGCGGTTGTTGTAACGGTGGGTGCACTTATTGTCCCATATTCATAAACACCCATTTCGGGAGGACTCGCTAATGTATTGCCATCATAATCAGCCCATGTAATAGGAAATGATACGGCAACTCCATTTCTTGCAGCCGTAAGATGAAAATCAGTCGATGAAACAAATGGTGGTGCTGTCTTAGTGGCATTCGTATATGAATAATTACTAACAGAATTGCCTGTTAATAAGGGATCATTACTATTTGAATTATTATATTGAATATTATTATTAACATACAATCCATTCATACTTCCTGCATTAGCCACATACAACCATCCGAAAGAATGTAAAAAATTAACAATTATGTTATTTCTAAAATACATATTGGTTATTGTACCAGCATTGTCAATATCAAACCCAATATAGTAAGCATCAGCTTCGCCTATAATTACATTATTACAGAAATAAAAATCTGTAAGAGTCATGTCACCTGGTAGGTGAATATTGTTAATTACCTGATAGCCACCCGGTACACCATATCCACAACTCTCCATAATATTATAAGCAATCCAAACCCTTTGTATAACTACACTTGCATCATCACCATTAGTTATGTTAAAGGGAGCATGTTTCTGATAAAAATGATTACGATAAATCCAAATATCTTGTTGTGTTCCGTTTTCGATATCAATACCAATCTTTTTCTCATGACTCGTTAAATAATTACCGGTAAATAGATTATCGTGGACATACCATGAATAAGCGTAACTGCCTTTAGTACTCCAATCTCCAGCAATATCTATCCCTGTATCTCCTCCGTTAAAGGTATTACCATATGCTTCCATGCCACCATCAGTATTCCACATCTCAATATGGAAACTCCATACAGATTCTTGCTCATTCTTATAACAGAGATTATTATAAAATTTTACTCCCTCATTATGGTAGGCTCCCGAAAGATTATTCCCATTGATTAACCCATGATTTTGCCTGCCTATGCAACTTATTGTATTATCATGTATAAGCGTTCCGTCACCCTGCCCTCCAATCTCAATATTGCCCCCACCTCCCCATGTAGAATCTTCATTACCATTATCTGTTATTATGCAATCATGTATTTCATTTCCTGTAGCATAGATTGATGGTTGTGCATAAATAGTTGATCCGTGAAGTGCAATCCCATTAAGATAGAATCCCGATATTGTACAATTAAATATTTTGACATTACTTCTTCTTTGTACAAAAATACCGTCATTCCCTGTTGCTGAAGACGATCCCGTGCTGCCTGCATAGTAATTACCATCTAACCAAATCCCGCTTATATGACTATTGTCATTTGTACCTTCTGATGCGCTGGAACACATGATGGCAGCTCCTGTTAAGTCGCCAGAACGTGTAAAGACAACCTGACTTATTATATGAGAAGTCACTCCAACACCCTCGATACTTACACCGACAGCCTTAGTACATTGAACTGTCTCGGTAAATGTCCCGGCATTGACATGAATAATATCGCCAGATGTTGTATGTGCACAGGCATAGGCTAAAGTTAGCCACGGAGAACTAATCAATCCTGTATGACTGTTATTGCCCGCCGGATCAATGTAATAAGTCGTTGACTTAAGTGACAGGGTGACTATTAAAAATGTTAAAAGAAAAAATAGTTTTTTCACTGTTATATTATTTTATTGTTTTTCGTATGCTCCAATATCGGGAAGTCCAATTATAGGATTTCCTAAGAAATCGGTTGTTAATCCCACATTTACTCCTGCATTTATACAGGGTGATCCTGTTTGTAACTGAAAATTTAAACTTGTGGAATTTACAAGTAAAGGATCGGTTTGAATTGAATTTGTAGAACTACCATAGGCCGAAGCCCAAGCAGCATAAGTGTTTTTATTCACACCGCTACCCCACTGAATAAAACCAGTGCCTTCTACGCCCAATGCGTTATTCTGGTACACGTTGCCACTACCCATCGTACCATCATTCTCACCACCATAATAACATCCTAATTGATTATTTGAATTACCGAAAGAAATATTATTCTTTACAATGTTCCCCCTACATCTGTTTGCAGTTAAACTACTTGTGCCCTGTGCGACAATACCTGTAAGATTACCATAACATACATTGTTATAAACTTTATTATAGCTTGCTTCTGAAAGAGTAGAATAATCTGAAACTGCTATACCGTATGCTCCAATATTATTATAAACAAGATTGTAAGCAACAGTATGATAACTAGCGTGTTCAAGAAGTATTCCCACTTGATTATTATCATAAATAAAATTATATCCGACAAATGATCCATCCGTATAATTTGTTTCTTCAACAGTATCAAAATGTATTCCCCTGCCAGATGATATACTTACATAAGTATTATTAGGTAATTTCCCATTAGAATAAATGGTATTGTGAATTATCTGGATTGATTTAACTGTAGCATCCTCGCACCATGTGTGTATTCCTGCATTCCAATTGTGATTTTGATAACTATCATTGTATTGACAGTTTCTAAAAACATTATTATAACTAATCGTCCAGTTATGACTTGGAGTAACTATATCAACACCACCACCTCCATTCCAACTTAAATTACAAGTTGTTACTAATACATTAGATGCTACTTCGCCTGCCGATGAACGAATACCATCATTATAATTATACTTCACATCACAGTTTTTTATAATCGCACCAGTTGAAGTTGCAGGGAAAAATATTCCATTCAAATTTGAATTTCTTATATCCAGACCATCAATAGTAATATAATCTGTTTGTGCAAATCCTTTTGAAACTTCAATACAACTATTTCTTACCGAGGCTGCAATAACATATCCTGCCCCTTGTGGTGTTCCTGAATCATCTCTATATGATAATGTTGTACCACTGCAAAACCACTCATGATCATTAAGTGCCGCTTTTGATGATCCCTTGGTTGCTCTTAACCCGTCTCTGAAAACCTGAACTGTTGTTGCTGCTATTGTAGCATCATAAACATTAGCCACTCCCGCCGGGAATGCCCCGATAACAGAAGTACTTACCTTTATATCATCAAAATATATTTTTGCTGTACTTGCAGGATAACCCAATTCACCAGCATCTCCTATATAAACCCTGTTTGGATTATATATAATTGTATTTAATGTAAAATCACTTCCGACAGAATTACCATCCAACCACATCTGCCATCCTCCATTTGTAGTTCCTCTATCGAACTCTATTTCAACATAATGCCAAGCGCCTCTTGAAATCGAACCATTAGCTCCAGTGTAAACAATGGCATCTGTTGGTTTTATCCTATCTCCTTTCAAATGAAAGGATGTTGTACTCCCCGCATCTGCTTCCAAAACCACACCAAATAACCAACCATTACCAGTATCATACATCAAACCAAGATCAATAGAACTACCATTTGCGTGCATTGCAAAATCTGAAGCCAAATAGAAATAAAACCTAAAATTCATTTCTGTTTGGTTAGAAAGATCCTTATAAGCATACGCTTCCTGTCCAGTACCATTGAAAGTAATTAGTGCAGAATTAGTACCATGATTTTTTACAGTTGAAGAAACAGTCATAGTATTACTATTTGCTACTGTCTTTGTTGTCCATTCAGTTGTAAAAGCACTTGTCTCAGTCTCTAATCCTGAAACAAATGTCCCTCCTGTTTCTACATCACTATTATCAGCCGTCCATGTAGAAACAATATCTGATCCATCAATGATAGGCTTATTCCCTGTACCGTAAGAACCAAATACAATGGGGTTGCCTGAAATACCAGAAGAAGGAACTGTCAATATCTCATGCCACGTATCCCCTTTGTTAAAATTAATCCCTGTTCCCGATAATATAGTTAATCCATTTATTTTTGAAATTGTCTGCCATGCAGTTGCAGGGGTTAACCCATCTGCTGCATCTGATCCGGCATTTGCAACATAATAATTTGGATATGAAGGAGTATTACCTTCGAGTGCCGTAATTCGTGTGGAAAGTGCATTTAACTGTCCCTGTATAGAACTTGTAGCATCAATATAATATTGAGACATAACAGTTGCGATGTCAACGGGCGTGGTGCTAACCTGATTTGTACCATCAGACATAAGCATATTTCCTACTGCCCCCGGTGTATCATAAGTCTCGGTAGACATGACAAGATTAGTACCATCAGAAACCACCATTTTACGTGCTGTTCCTGCCACTGCCGGATAGGTTGCTGTTGAATATGAAGGTAACGCTCCACTACCACCACTACGAAGTATCTGTCCACCTGATCCGGTGGCGAGTGTCTGTTGTACCCCCGTTGCCGTTGTCCCCGCAGCCAATAATCCGTATGCAATTGTTGACGTTACTCGTCCAGTTCCCCCTTGTGCTACCGTCACTGGAGAATTAGAAGTCAAGATAGTAGTACTTACATCAGGTAATGTGTAGGTTTTCTCTGTTTGTGTTGCCCCTGTAAATTTAGTAAATCCGTTACCCGTTCCGCCATAAGTAGATGCGATTATTTGTGTTAAGGCAACCGAACCATTGAAATTATTTCCATAAATTGCCCTTGGTGTAGTTAACGTAGCGGCACTTCCTGTCGTATTTTGGTTTAGCGTAGGAAAACTTGTCAGACTTGCAGCACTCCCATTGGTATTAAGTTTTAAATTCAGTGCGGTTTCAAGGTCTGACTGTAAAGAAAGGGTTCCTGTTATACTTCCCCATGTGCCAGCACCTCCTCCGCCACCTCCATTAGCCAACACGAAGGCAGTTGTAGCTACCTGTGTGGTGTTAGTACCAACTGTTGCCGTGGGTGCTGTTGGGGTTCCTGTGAGTGCAGGACTTGTAAGAATAGTCGCAACACTAACATTATTAACATTTCCAAGCCCCAATGATGTTGCCGTTATTGCCGATAGCTGTGCCGAAGTAGCGAAATATGATGTTAATGAGTTTCCCGCAACAGTAGGCATGTTAGAGAACTCTCCATCAATAAACCATCCTTTTGTTATTCTTGCCCCCGTAACTCCAATAAAACCCGTTGTAAGGAGGTTATTTGTTCCAAGTGATAAGTTTCCACCCGCAAGAGTTAACGTATTCAAACTCTGTGTAAGCGTTATGTGGGCACTTCCATTAAGAAAGTCAATGATCCCTCCACTTCCATTAAAAGATAATGTAGGTGTGGCCTTTTGAATTACCACATTTACATTAAAAGTCTGTTGTGCACAACTCACCAAGGCTATGGCAAGTGCAATTAAAATTGTTAAAATCTTTTTCATTATATATCTGATATTCGTAAATTTATCCAATCACCTGTAATCCCATCATCTAATGATTCTATTCCTGCAAATCCTATTGGAGTAAGTGTTTTATCTATAACGTATGCTCCCCCACGAACACCATCACGGAATGTATCTATACCTATTGCACCCTCGGCATCAATACTTTCCAAATCATCCCAAGAAGCACCATCAAGAACCTCCACTATGTATGAACCCCCTAAAGAACCATCCCTAAACACATCCACACCATCCGTGTATTCAACCATTGTCCCTGAGGTATAATAAATATATTGAACTGCCATTATTAGTCCAATTTAACTGATTTTATATTAACCCAATCTGTATCCTCAACCCCACTAAAACCTAACGGAGTTATTGTCTTATCAAGAACAAAAGCATGACTTCTTACTCCCTTACGCCAAGTACTTATACCATCTGTGTAAATTACATAAACAGTAGAAGTATATATATCTCTTACGCAGCGAACTGAATACCCCGCCCCCTTAACAGTATTTACATGGTTTATATCCTGGGTATCATAATTGAGATAAAAATTAACTCCCGATAGCAAACCTTCTGATGTAGACGTCCAAAAGAAAGCACTATCTCTTATGCCACCAAATGTACCCGTTTCTTGTCTATATCCACCGCCAACGGCTTTAAATTCCACTGAATCTATTGCACCTGTATTAGGGGGAGTCCAATGTGTTGTCCCTATTTCTTTTAGCCGTCCTCCCGCCACTGTCAATCCGTCAAGAACGGCGATAAGATCATCCCAATCTGTTTTTGTAGCTACCCTCCATCCTAACTCATGTACTGCACTTCTTGTAAAATAAACAAGTTCTTTTGCACTTAAAACAGCATAGTCATTATACAGCGCCCCATAAATAGCCTTATAAGTTGCTAAATCATTATTATACCAACAATAGGCATCCCCATCGGATAAGGCGATATTATCGTAATAGCACATTGCTTCGCTTGTCTCTGCTGCCCATGTTGTATCGTCTGTCACTACTGTAACTAAGTCTCCGTTTTGATATTTTGTTTCTGCACTGTTCTCTGCCATCCATACTTGATCACCAATTTTAACAGTTGTGTAAACTTTGCCATCATTACCTGTTACTGTTCCCGGATCAGTAGAATCATCTTTTATAAGACGAATTGAATAACCTTGTGCTTCTTGACCAACTCCAGCGGTGAGTTCTTCTATATAATATGTATTATCATCACTAATTCTAACAGATTGTAATGCACCTAATGGGCCAGCATCTGAAAGCCAAAATACAAATAAAGCCTTAATTGCCTCAAAATTTCCACTATCATAATTTCTTCTTCCCGATCCTCTGGCATGAAATCCTTTCGTATCCGTACCATCGTCAGTTATCCAATACGTAGTGCCTATTTCTCTAAGAACTTGACCTATGGTTGTATCATAACCCGGCCCTTCATATTCCTGATCATCAATAGCTCCAATAGCATATTGTAATACTACTGCCTCTGCAAATGTTGGTACGTGCCAACCTACGGGTGCAATATTTCTTGCATCAGTTGCAGCATACCAGTTATATATCCCACCATAAGTATCTTTATTATCTATGGCTGTTAATGCTGCCCAATCAGCATCTATAGTAACATTCGGGATTATTGATGTATCGGCATATTGCGTTACCTTAAGATTTTCAACGATCCATTCCTGATTACCAATGACAATAGTGTGATACTCGTTTCCATCTAAGTCTTCAAGTAATACAGCCGAAAGAATAAGTGTAGAAATAATATTAGATTCAAGACCCTCTCCTATATTGTTATAAGCACTCACCTGATAGTAATAAACAACCCCCGGAGTGAGTCCTGTTATATCAACATGATTTACATTTTCCACATCAAGATTTTCATATCCGCTTATATGGGGTGTCATGTCGGGGTCTGTGGCAAGATTAAAATAATACCCATCTGCGTTCTCTGTAAGTAACCAGTTTGCCGTGAATCCAGAATCGGTTATATTTGTCGCATCAATAGCAGTAACCTGACCGGGAGCGGATGGAGTAGTCTCATCACCAATCAATTCAACAGTAACGGGAGTGCCATTCTCATCCAAGATAAGCATGTGAAGAACATCATTCTTCGCCATAAAAAACGAACACGTCTTGAATTGATTGGTCTTATTCATTAAACCTATTGAATATTAAATACCCCATTTGAATTGTCGAAAGTAATAGTTATCGTTCCATTCGTTACAACATAAGTTGTGTACCAATCTTGCACGCCCTCAATCTTATCTGTTGCTGAATCATAAATAACCCCATATTGCACTGAAAATGTGGCATTAGAAACACTTAATAGATATGCCGTCATTATCGCCCCATTAGTGGATAAGTATGCTGATGTCTTACCAGTGAGTGCGTAACCACCCGTAGTATAGCCAGTACCCGAACTGGAAACCTCTGTACAAATAGCGGCAAGCGCTGTATATGTCGTTGCCGTTAATGGATCATAAGCTGCCATCTCTGTGAAGAAAGCTATCTTCAAATTTTTAGCTGCCATTGCTACCGCATAATCTTTTCTTCTCTCTCTTGGAATTGAACTTGCCATTTTATTATAAATTTGATTCGTTTAAATATACTGTGATTATATCCCCTGCGTTTGCTATAGATGACATTGTTAATAGTTTTGTGTTAACTTTCTTGTTTGAAAGATTCATTAAATTTCCACCACCTACCTGTATGGTATTCTTCCATATTTGATATTCCAAATTTAATACCCCTCCATTACCTACATACGGATCATTAGGCGTAAAGGTAATATTTATATTCTTACTCCCGATTGCAGCCGTCCCAAATGCACCAGATAATGTGATTCCTGATGTATCCGATGGATTCATCCATACCCTTACATCTGGATTAACTAAGGACGCCTGTTGTGTAACCTGTATTGTACTTATATTTCCAATATTATCAATAATGCTAACAAAACCTGATATTATCGTTGGGAGGGTATTTATATTCTTTGGATATAATGCTATTGTTTCTCCATCAGATATTGTATCACCTATTTCGATAATACTTCCCTCACTATTTTCGACAATAGTAATCCATGATGGAAATGACTGTAATGTTGCCCATGTTCCGACTACAGAAACAATAGAAATTCTTTTTTGGGACGAACCATACTGTAATGCCGTCCAATTCATGGTGTCATTACTAACCGTAATCCATGATACGCTAACAATAGGGGTTGGTAGTGTAATAACCAATGGCAATATACCCGCACTTATATTAACATCCATAATCCCCGTTGGAGAACCTACCGGAATACCACTTAAGTAAACTATTATTACCTCACTGGCAATAGCATTACTGCTTAAAGAAATAATTTTAGCTGTTTGTATCCCGTCCCTCGCAGATAACTCACCTTGTTCATCATAAACACCATCTCTTGTTATAACATAATAAACAATCAGCGGCATCCCCGTTCCAAGAGATGATTTATGTACTGAAAATGTAATCGAAACAGTATTATCCCCGACATAACATGACCCTGAAGTTATATTAGGATATATCAAAAAGTCTGTGGTGTCGAGTGGATTCTTAGAAATAACGACTAAGGGTTCAATAACCGATGCTTCCTGCGTTACTGAAACTGTGCTTATATTACCCAATAAATCGGCAAAAATAACCGATACCGTGCGTTGAAAAGATGTATTGACACTATTGGGGAAAATACTTATATCCTCTCCCTCAAAAATATCATCACCCGCACTGAAAGCATATCTCCCAGAATAGTTCCACACGGTAATCCAATTGGGAATTTCGCCAATGAATACACGAACATTTCCTATAATATCCATATAAGTGATCTGTGCTATATCCGATGTGTGGTCTTCGGCAGCAAATATCATGACTGGATTACTATTATGAACCCACGAAACTCCAATATCTGGTAATGGAAGTGTTAATACTATGTTAAGAGGCATCGTAGATAATAAAGGGGAAGAACTTATTTGTGGAGTAGGCATTGTTATCTCAATAGGTAACATTTCCGGGTTAACGAGCGTAAGTGCCGTAGTACCAAGTCCTCCTCCGAGATTAAAATGAGCAAATCTTGTATCATAATCGAAAGAAAACCCTATCCCATTTTCAAATCCCTTAACTATTATATAACACTCTTTAAAAAATTCAAGGGGTGTGTTGAAACCATTGATGGATGTTTGGTCAAATTCCGTGAAAGTGATCCACCTATTACTCGGTTCGTGAAAAACTATCGTTTCATTATTATCTTGGATAACTGAATCTTTAAAAATAACATAAAGTAACTTATATTCTTCATCCCAAACAGTAAGCACGCTAACATGACTTATGCCAGATTCCATAAGTGCCTTTGCCTTTAGTTTGAAATAGGTCTGCATCTTGTAATCGTTATTATTATCTTCCGTAGTATAACGACCACTTATAGGAAATATACCATTATTCCCGTCCCTCCATGCTGCACCATTATAAATATCAAACCCATATATGAAGTTATTATTTCTTGATAATGATTCGGGAAATATAGTCGAATAATTAGATTTATCATATCTTATTGCTCCGAGCACAACGTCACTAACGGCTACTGTTGGTTCTCCATTTGCACCGAGCCATTCCTGCCTCCCGACAAGTGTCGATGATGGTTTTCTTTCCTGATAAACCTTTAGCGTGTCCCCAAACTCATAAATAGCCACAATATCCCCAAAGATGTCGTTATATTCTTTATAACCCGGCCAGTTATTAGCATCGTCTTCCTCAAAAGTAGATAGCCCATTAATCTCTGTGTTCTGAAAGTAGGGTCGTGAGTATCTGACTATATTTAGAAATCTCTGCCCAAAATTAGTTTCAAAGCCTATTTTCCCTTTATTAAAATCGGTACTTTCATAAAAATCTGAATACCATTGTGACTCATGAAAGAACCCCACGAGTGGGTTGTCAGTATCAATAGGCTTTGATGGTGTCCTCATTATATGATAGACATCTCCACTATCAAAACTACCCATTGCAGTATGAGAAAGTACTGTATCTTGGTTATGAATGCCGTTCTGCCCATAATGTACCATTACTCCTGCCGAATCTTCACGAATAGGCATCATATCGCCAAACTCATAATATACCGTCTGTGTCTCACTAATAGTCGCAAGAGGGGAATATATCTCTGCTAATGAATTTTCTCCTATATCGGCTGCCGTTATACCATTTGATGCAATTAATCCCTGAATAAATATAAATTCAGAATCATCACCAGATTGCTTTAATATTTCATATTCATAAACACCATCAATAATATCCCCAAGTACTGCTGACCCCGCAGAGACAACCTTTTTGGTTATAAAACGTATCCTATCTCCCGTCTTCCATGTATAGGTATCAATGATTGAATTAGGGTACTGATTCCAATCTGCCGTTATTGTACTCTTAAGCGTTTGCAGCGGAGTAATATTTACCTTACATAGGTTGGCTCCATCCGTGGCGGGATCACCATCGGTAACATCAGATACTATGTACTGAACCATTTTTGAACATAGGCTATTCCCGGCATAACCCCATCTCCAATATCTTGCGCCTACTGGGGGTTGATGATAAACTTCCCAATCAATAGTCCATTTATATGAGGTGTCATCAGGAGGAGGGCTTACCTCATTAAGCATGGGAACATATACAGTTGTCCCGTGCATCTCTAAACCGAAGATATGTACATTTTCTTTCGAGACTTGTGCATCCCACCTGCGTAGGTTATCGTCATAATAGAAGATACAGAACGGGTGGTTAGCTCCTGTCTTAAATCCACTTTTCTTTGTGAGTAGATTACTCGCACCACCATTTACACAAAACAATGACTGTGTGATGTCTGCCACTATCGGATTACCATAGAGAGACAATATGTCTATTAAATTAGGGTCGGATTGAATCCTTATGCCATAGGTACTATAATTATCACTTAAAAAGGCTATCAGACTAGCCATAGCAACGTTCGTATGTGCTACATCATTTGCGGTTACTGTATAGATGTTTGTCTTTCCATCAATAGTGACAACATAAACATCTCCTGCCACAACCGTTCCGGGCCACCAAGAGCCTATATCAATTCCTTTCCCGTATTCTATTGGATTGCCATCATAAAGAACAACAACATCAGTAATATCCCAAGGTATATTATTCCTTCTCGTAGCACCTATTATAGGGGGTGAGTATATACTTTGCAACACGGGTGTCAGTCCAACCCTTATCTCATCTTTCGGTATGTTATCAAACCCTTCTAAGCACCCACCATAGGTCAGAATGTTTTTATTTATTATCTCCATAGAGTTTGCTCTCTGTGGAACATAATCACTTACCGTGGCTACTTCTATGTTTGTTACTGTTAAATAACTTTCATTATTATAGAAGTTAAAAGACATGTCAAAGGTAGTGAGTTCTGCCTGTTCTTGTCTATTTATTATCTTAACCCTTTTCCAGTCACCAGTAGTTTCTTGCGCAACGATCTCTATCTCCTTAACCAATGCGGGGGAATGAGCGTTGATAGAAATCTTAATGTAATTATTAGTAACGGTGCTATTGAGTACCTCTCCATTATAAATTTCACTTTCCTCAGGTAGTGTGATGTCTGAAAATGCAGAATATTTAGAATATGTATTGTCGAAGTATTTATACCTATAAGAAAATCTGAATAATTTTCCTCTTACATTATTTACCTGAATGTGTGTATCATTACCGTAAGACACCTTTGGTCTTATAACAGGTGGCATCTTAAGTACATTGAAAGCGTAGTCAAACTCACTGTCAAAAACTAAGTCTGACTTATCTCGATAAGAATCTCCTATCCTGTTCCATTTTTCAGGATGAGTTATCGGTGTCTGTCCTGTTGATACGCCCGCTAAAGCTACAAATAACCCACCATAGAATGTAACCTTGTCTCCGAAGACATATATTGATGACGTAGAATATGTAACGTAGTTTGTGTAATTGAAGGCACGAACCACATCAATCATCTTTGGTTCTGATACTCTTGGGTTGAAATATAGCCAATCACCGAGCATCGAAGAATCCTTAAAAGGTGTACTTAAGGACAAACCAAAATAATTATGAGAATCTAAAAAAATTAATTCAAGGGTCTTCTTGTCTTCATCAAACTCAAAAAGTCTATTATCATAAATATACACCCCACCCCCACTATCATAAGGAGTTGACCATACAAAATAATAAACCTTACGGGTTAGCCGATTATAATAACTTCCAATAGTTGTATAGGTGTGTGATAGACTAAGTTTGTGGTCAGTTATATCCACAGACAAACTATTACCTAAAATATTCGTCAAAATACCAGCCGCCTCGTTTCCTGAAACCATCACATTCAACCTCCAAGGGGAATCCCCGTTGGCGATAAAGTTCTGATTATCATCGGTATTTAAGCCACTCCCATTGAATAAAATTTCCTGCGTTACGTTGCTCATGCGACTATCTTTGCACCTTTAGATATATTGTCATACCACCAAAGCGGTTGTAAATTACTCCAATTGAAACACCTTTTCTGCTGTTCTGAGTCAGATAAGTCAAACGACTTACATGGAAGAACATGATCAATATGCCAGCCAAACCTTCCGTGGTTTTCCCATGTCATACCCTCTGTGAACTGAGATTCAATGTGTTGTTTTAAGAAATCAAGAGAACAACCAAGAACCTCCTTCATCTTATATATCTTTTTGCTTTTTTTAACAGCATTGTATATCTCATTTCGGAGCGTACATGCCAGCATAAAATTAATATTTGTTTTTTTCTTGGCAAGTCTTTTTGCATTCAAGGGAATCCGATTTTTATTACGATACTCCCTACTATATTCCTTTAATGATTCTTTATGTCTTTTACGATAATCCCTTTGATACTCAACCTTTCCTTCTTTTTTCCCATATTTAAAATACTGTTCCTTATGAGCGTTATAATATATTTTCTTAACCTTATTAACCCTTTCTTTGTTTTTTTTATAAAAAACAGTGGCGTCTTTTGCAATACACTCCTTACATTCCGCCTTATGCCCGTCCCTGTTGGCTGTTTTCTTATGAAAACAATCAATAGGCTTCTCTATTTTACACTTAGAACAAACTTTTGTTGGAATATCACACATGATTATCTTATTCTTCTGCAAAGATAGCAAGAAAAAGGGACAGTCGTTTTTGACCGTCCCCTCTCATTGATACATAAGGTTTAGTAATTATTTATTTTTTATTTTATGAAGGAAGTTATATAAATCGCCAGTTAAATATTTATCTTCATCAAAACTTGCGAAACTTGATCTTATAATTCCTTCAATTGCCACCTTATCTTCTGGTTTCGTATTCAACCATTCGTGATAATCCTTTTGTAGTTCTTGCCTTTTCCCTTCAACATAACTCTGTGTCTGTTCAAAGACCTCCCTGTTGGCGTTCTGCTGTGCCTTGCCTACTGTTTTTGTGGCAAATACTCCATAATATCCCAACCCTAAACCAAGGAGTAAAAGAAAAACAAATCCGGCAACTGATAATAAAACTATTTTACTTGTCTTCATGTTGTTTAATTTACTGCGGTTGGTAATGGAAACGGAGATACTAAAACCCTTGGTTCAATATATACAGGATGTGGTTCATTTGTTTTTGGGTCAATTAACATAAGCCATGTTCCTTCTGCACTTGCTGGCATGAATAAACCATTAGGATCGGCTTGTGGTAGTGTAACATAATTCCCAGAATAAACACGAACGTATGCTTCGGGATTTGTGTATTGAGTAGAAAATGGTATTCCAAATCCTATACATTTGCCAAGAAAAACAGGTTTCCCTGTTAATTCAGGTACAATATAAGCATAGCAAATGAGATTTTCCTGATCACAAAGTTCTTGAATCATTTTTAACTGTTTCCTTTGTGTAAAATTTACGATATTAGGCATACCAACCTGTCTGTTGGCTTCCTGCATAATTGCTTCCTGTTTCTGTGCTAAAACAGTATTGCTGCTTTTGTCGTCACAACTTGACGTACTTGTGGATATAAAAACCACAATAATTGTCAGAATAATAAAGAATGTCTTTTTCATTTCTCTTGTTTTTAAAATTCATAATTAATTACGAACCAAAGATAAACCAGATAAATGAATTATGCAAATAAATTTACAATTATTTTTCTAACGCTGTGGAGCCTGTGTAAATTGTGAATAAAATATGTCAAGCCACTCATCCTTCGACATAGCATTGATGAGATTTCTGACCTTCATCTTTTCTTTCCAGTATTGATCAAATCTTTGGTCGTGTAACTTTGCGAGGTTTAACTCAATGATTGTTTCTTTCCAAAGCAGATAAGCATCAAAAACAGGTATTAGGAATGAGGGAACTTTGGTCTCTCCTGTGGCATTGATACCTGACGACACGTACAAAAGAACCATATAATCATTGGCGGTGTAGGTGTTATCCGTGTAGATTCGTCTTGCCGCCATATCAACAGTACATCTGAACTTATTATATCCTCCCTTTGCACCATAACTCACAACCCTGTCCACGTCCATTTTAACACCTTCCCCTTGTGTGTCGTCCCTTGTCTCTACGCCACCTACCGTTGTTGTTGTGTTGACAATGTTATCATTTTGTGTGAAACTCCAATACCCACCTTTGATTGGGGTTACTAAATTAATGAACTTAAGTAGGTCGTCTGGCATCTCAATACACTTCAAAGTTGGATTGAGAGTGACCTTTGCTGTGGTTAATATTTCACCATCATAAAGATTGAAATCCTGGTAACATTGGGCGGCATGTTCCACGTAAAGACCATAATCATCAACCGACTTACGATATTTAAAGAGCCATCGTGTTACTATCTGTTCAATTGGAATGAGAGCACTTGTATCTGTCATAATTAATTGTCTTTAGCGTTAGTCATTACACTAGCGTTGTCATCCTTTGTGTCCACGGGAGCCACAACACCCAAAATCGCCATTACCCTATCCATAAAAGTTTGTGCTACCTGCCGATAGTTTGTTCCTATTACATCCGTTATCTCTGGAATTTTTACCTCTTCATCCTCTGCATATTTGCTAAATGGAATGAGTAAATCCAATCTAAGACCTTTTATGGACATAGATAAATTATATAACTCCATACGTGTTTGATTAACTGCGTAGCCTACCTTAGTGTTGACTGAATTAAAAAAACTACCATTAGCAATTAAATCCATCTCCCTAAAATCTGTAGGAAAGAATATAAGTTGACCTTGTGCTGGCGCTGAAACCCTAATGACACCTGACCCTTTCCGCTCAAGGGGGATTATACTCTCAGGAAGTGTGCAGTAAGTAACTCCTGTTGTATTATAATCAAATCCTATAGTATAATAAACTTTTGTATAATTCTGAAGACTTAATGGATTAGTTAAAAAGACATCATGATAAAGTGAGGCAAGAGCCTTCTCTATAACAGCATCTATGTAACGATCTGCAAATCTATTTGTTTTGTCAATTTTGGGGAGTGAATTCCTTACGAGCGATCTTATTTCCTGTTTTATCATATTTAGCCACGTTCTATCTTCGGTTCGTCTGCCTCTGCAATTTGCACAAGTCCTTCGTCCGGCAACGCTATTCCCACAGTACCAAGTAATAGGTTAATTATTTGAGGAATATCATGTTCGTGCCACTCAAAGTTTTTGGTCAGTGAAACGACATTTGCCATTCCTGACACGCCACTCCTCGATGTACTACCAAGTGGTATCGCTACCGTTGCGCCTTCTGCCATATAAATAATATTAAGATTTGTATCAACATAATAATCCAAAAATGGTGTAGTTACCTTTCTGAGATAATCTATGTAAATGGGGGTACAGGTTGTTGGGGTAACATATAACGACATGTCTTCACTTGTTGCACCATAAGCCATAAAAGTAGTAGGATAAGTAATAGATGCCTTAGTAAGATAGTCCATTTCTCTCTGCCCGTGTTCAAGTGACGTGATTAAGTCTACTCTACGTCTGCCGAATGTGGGGTGCATATAATAAGGATCGCCGACTAAGTGATAGTAATCAGATGGTAATATTCCTATGCCATTGGTATCAAGATTAATCGGAACATTAACTTTTTTAAAACTATCCATCTCGTCCATTGACAACTTGGAACTTTCAAATCCCGCATAATTGAGTCTGAAAATGCGTTGATTTACCTGTACTATAATGTTGTTAAAGTCATCAGGCGAAAAGGATAAACCCCTTTTATCCTTACGGATTGCCGTTAATAAGGTATCGTAGATTTGTGAAGTATAAATCATGCTCTATGATTATTTTCACAAAGATAGTCAGATTTTAGGAATGTCTTGAAATGCAAAAGCCCCGGTTCAAAACCGAGGACTTTTTACGAGCCAACTAACACAAGCGGTATTGGCTAGGTAGACTTGTTTTGTTTTTGATAACTCTCAAAGGTTATTTTCCCTCTGACGTAAGAACTCATTGCGGAATTTACAGGGCGTTTGTTGCGACCATATTTCTTTGTCCCTTTGCCCTTACCGTCTTTTTTCTTTGCCATTTAACTGAAGTATTGGTTTTACTTCATGGCGACCTCCGTTTTTAATTATTAATACTTATCTGTCGAATAGTGACAACAAAGATAAGTCAAATATTTGAATCCACCAACTATTTTATAAAAACTTTGCCCCGATACACGTAAGGGGGCAAAGAACAAGAAATTTCCCCGAAGGGAAACCAGAAACAGAATTTTTAAGTTCCCTTTGTTTTATTTGTTTTTACTTTTGCGGGCGGTTCTGTGTTAACTGTCAAGGATTCCTCGACTATTGGCTCGTGTATGCCGAAGTCCACATAAACCATCTCACGTACCTCGTCTGTTTTTTTATTATAGAAACCCTGAATGTCTTTTACCTTAGCGATCCAACGGAAGATTTTATCCTCTTTTATAGAGTCAAGATATTCCTCATTGACAACATCAATCATCAAAGACTGAAGTTTTTCAAGGTTATTAGGTGATGTAAAATAATTGCATAGCCATTCAAACTTGCGTTTTACCCAGTCTGCGGGAACCTGTGCAATAGTTTTGTCTCCGATCTTATATCTACCGTCCGGTCTCCAAGTGATAGCCTTCAAGTTAAGAAAATGTTTAATAAAAGCACAAAGGAGAATATAGTCTGTAATCTTTAAGTCTTCCATGAACTCTTCCGTGCCCTTATAGGTAGGGTCTGACAGTTTGAGTTTGTTGTTTCTATCGAGGGTGTCCCGTAGCTCAAATCTTATTTCATCAGCTTCCTTTGTTTCTACATTGTCTATACCATAGGCGGAGGCTACAAGTTTAAGCGTATCTTCGTCTCCGAGTGTCTGCCAGATAGCCGTTCTTAAAGAAAGAGCTGCCCTTTCTTCGTCACCTTTTGCCCTTACATCAGCTTTAGGATCATCAATCTTCCAATGACCTCCAGTGACAAGCGGACTTTTGAAATACATAAAGAAAGCAAGGTCGGGTTCTGTCTTGAGGTTTACGATAAGACTACCTGTAACTAACTTAGATTTACTTGATAGTTTATCTCCGATATCCCAAACATTATTACGAACCTCATAAGGAGCACCCTGACATACGCCCCAATATTCAGTTCCTCTTGATGGGTTTACTACGTTTGCTCTTAGTGGAATAGCAATTGGTTTGGGGTCTTCAGGCACATCCCTAAACTCGTTTCCCTTGCCGTCATAGCGATCAATGGTGGGTTCTTCTTTTGTGGGTTTAAAAGTTATTGTTCCTTCGGGGTATTTTCTACGAAGTTCTTTGAGCCCATTCTTATACTCCTTCGCATAAACATGAAGAGGGTCGTTTTCGTCTTCGTAAGCCCTGTCTATATTTAATAGACGCTGATTGTTAATAATGATCATCTGTTTCTGTTTTACTTGTTTCGGATGCAAAGATAGGTAAAATTAAAATAACATTCCTTGGGTAGTTAGTTTGAAGTTAGTGTCATATCTTATATTGTCACCTTTGGGATATGGCATAATATGATAAGGAATATCCGCCATCATACGTTTTTTATCTTGTTTTGTTCCTAATAAATAGATATATTTATGTTTGGGTTTAGAAAATAACCGAGTAAATCCGTATTTTTCTGCCTCCTCTTTTGATGCCGAACCAATAAGAGTAGAAACTGTTTTTCCATGATACTCTTTATTGTCTTTAATAAATGAAGTTACACCTGAATCCCATCCACCATCTTTCCTTTGCCCTTGTCCAAAATATAACCAGTTTGTGGCTTGATATATATAACCGTAATGTCCCTTGCCGGGGTCTGCATAAGAAATTATAATTAATGGGATTGGTAGTTGTCGTAAACATTGCGACACAAAAAAAGATAACACGTTTTTCTTAAGTCCTTCATTAACGACTAACCTATTAAGTTCTAATACATCAAAATTGCCTATCCTTACATTATTTCTGTTGGCTGAACCACCAAACACACAACAACCAATTATTATATTATTAATATCAAAAAGACCAAAGGAAAAAGAAATAGGACACATTCGGTGGGCATAATGTTTATAGAGCAGCCATTCCTTACAGTCATCAAAAGGAATAGGTTTTATGGAATATTGTTCTTTAATACTCATACTTATTCTTCTTGTTGTGTCGTTTCCCATTATGAAGACTGCCTTTTGATGAGTTCTCAGGATACCACATCGGTCTCATGTTGGTATAATGGAACGCTTCCTTTTGCTCTTCTTCGTTTGTTAAATCAAATGATTCAAGTGGAATGGTATGATCCAGACTCCACCTACCATGATCTTTTCCGTAATTACTCCAAAACATTCCTTCCGTCCAAAACTTTTCAATATAGTTTTTAAAGTAATCCATATCACATCCTACAAGTGAATATAATCGCCCACCTTTACTTCTCCCGGACAATACAGCACCAAGCCTTGATCTGAGATTGTGCGCCATTCTTGCTTGTGGATGAGTTTGCATGTATATCCTTCTCTTTTTATTAATTTCCTCTCTATTATTATTAACATATATTTTAACCCTATCTGTATTGTTATGGTAATAGCGGTTACTTTGTTCAAGTCTTTCCTTGGGATGTCTTATTACATAATTATTTTTAATCTGATTAGATTGTTCTCTATGGTTTATTGCCCATTCTTTATTTTGCTTTAATATTTTTTCAGTATTTTCAGTATAATAATCGTGATTGTGATTAGGATGATTATCGTCATAGACCTTCTTCCCTTTTTTCTGACAATCCCGACACTCAGCCTTGTGTCCATCTTTAACCCTGCTACATTTATTAAACTCAGACAATTCTTTGTCTTGTTTACATTTTGTACAAATTTTATGTGCCATTGAACCAACTAATTTAATTTTACCAACATTAAAAGAAGGGAAGGGCGTTGGTGTACCCGTATCAATGGGGAGCTTATTCCCATCTATCCTACACAAAGATAATGCTTTTATTTGATAAAACAAAAAAAGAGGGAAGATTTCTCCACCCTCTTTTGAAAATTTATGAGTTAAAGACTATAGAATTGCGTCAGACTGTACGAGCACCATCTGATTGCGGTGCAACACTATCAATGCGTATTCTGATAACATCTCGCCGCGCACATCGTCGTAGGTGTCAACAGCAATGTCACTAGGAACTTGTCCTATGTTTGCTACACCCGGAAGAACTTTATTGATACGAGTTCTATTTTCGCCGTTGTAGTTTTTGTATCCGAGTGCAAGGTTTTTCATCTTGAAGGCTGCGGGTTCTTCCATGCTTCCTCTGACGGTTACATCAACATCGGGACAAATAAATCCCATGCCTGTGAAGTAATCATCGAAGGCTGTTGCTCCATAAGCTGTCGGGTCACTGAATGATGGTAACTCTTTGAAGGTTGTCTGCACACCGTTCTTGTGAATGAACTTCAGTGATGCGTCAATCTCGCCTATGTTTCCGTAGGTTGTTCCGCCAGCAAATTCTTTTTTAAAGTCTAAGCCGGAGTTCTCAAGTTGTTTGTAGAGTTCGCTACCCATGAAGAAGTTGACGTTTCTACCAGTGATACCCTGTGAGAGCAAGAGAGGTTTGATATCGTCAAAATCGCTGTACTGATACGAAGTGGTGTAGTACTGTTTCATTCCACCATCTACAAGGTGTCCTATAAGACCAAGAGTATTAGTAGGTTTTACACTATTGCCGTCCCTATCAGTCTGATTAAGGGCTGTGGCGGCTGTTAAAAGCTGACCAAGCATAATGTCATCATTAATATACTTACTCAGTAAGAAGTCGCATTCCATGGTTGCCTTGGTAAAAATACCAGTTCCCCCACCTCTAAGAGTTTCGTAGTATCTCTGATTAGACTGTTGGCTACCCATTATAGCCCAGTTCTGACGTCTTGTTGAGCAATAAAAAAGCCTTGTCTGCCATCCTGACGATTTGGGGCTTCCACCCTGTACACCATTGGCATAAGCTCCACCAGTAACCATCAGTTTAGTTCCTGTTGGTATAGTTACATTAATACGGTCAAGAGCGTCAAGACCATAAAGAGTATAGCTCTTACCAGTTGTATCGGTTGTATCTATAGCCGTTACCTGCCACAATGAAGGTTTGGTAACTTTTACGCTGTTTTTGGTAACGTATTTAGCGGGAACTACAATGATATCCTTCACTGAAAGATAAGCGTTGTCAGTTGTTCCACTAAAGTCTGCTAATGAAAGATGAAGAGTCCATGCTGCTGCTGGGGCTACTGCGCCAGATGCGCCTTCAGTAGTAACAAGTCTTACGAGAGAAAGTTCTTCAAACAGTTTCTTTGTCGGCCCTGCAATAGGAACGATAGAACCTGCCATATAGAGGAACTCAAGTAGTCCAATACCGGGGCCGTAAAGTTTTACGATCTCGCCCCAAATCTGCGGTACAAGCATGTCTGTATCATACAGAGATGCCCATACGGTGCTATAACCAGTATTAATTGTGTTACTTAATACTGCGGGTGAAGAAATTGTTGACATTTTATTTTAAAAGTTTTTAAGTCGTTATTATTAGTGTTTCATATCTTCAAGAAACGCTCCCAATCCTCTGCGGTTATCTTGTGGTGATCCTTCGTCCGTGGCTGTTTTAGTGTTAGGTGGCGTGGTGTTATTGAGCGCCTCGTCCAGTTTCCTTTGGATTTCGGTTTGTCCCTCCTTAACCTTAACTTCGATTATCTTGTCTATATTCTGGTAAAGAAAAGTCATATCTCTTAACTCCATTGCCGTTGCCTTATTCTCAGGTGTTGGATCAAGTCCTGCATCTACAAACATCGCTTGAAACATATCCGGGAGTTTGGCTTTGAAATCAGCCGGAACATCATAATCAATTTTCCCCTTCTCTGATTTAAACTTATCAAATGTGGTGAACTCTGCTTTTAGAGGATCCGTTGCCTGTATTCTCTTTTGCAGGGCTATTACCTCATCTGCATCCCTCTGTTCTTTCGTTGCCGCCTTTGGAAACTCGATACCAGAAGTTAAAGTTTTTAGTGTTGCTCTTGCGTCATCTGCACTCATGGCAAGCTCGGCTCTTGTGACACTATCCCAATCTTCTGGTTTTATGTCAGGGTCGATACCATTTTTCTTGTAAATGGCGGCTCTTAGATCATTCTCCGCAATGTTGGGGTGATTGATCTTCTGTGCCTTTACAAGTACATCAATGTCCGACATCTTACTTACGTCACTCATTACTATCTCTTGTAATGTGTACGGGTCTTTGTCGGGGTACTTAGCGAGCAATTGGTCAGCTATGTAAGCCTTCCTTAATAGGGGTTTTTCAAGTAACTCCGCACCGTTGGTGCTGTTCTTAAAATTCTCAATTTGCTTTTTGTAATCTTCTATCTCTTTAGTCTGCGATTCACTAAGTTTGGCCTTCCCCTCATATTCAACTATCTTTTGCTGAAGTCCGAGGATGTTCTTAATGTCATCATCATTCTTAAACGGAGTAGAAAATCGTTTATTAAAATTCTCAATGAACTCGTCAGGCTTTGACTTTGGTGTTGGCGTCTGCGGCTGTGCCTGTGCAGTCTGGTTTGTCGGAGTACTTGTTTCTGTACTCGGTGTTAGTGTTTCAGTAGCAGGAGGCGTCCCTACCGTTACTGTATTTTGATCACTTGCCTCCACGGGAGGTTTTGTAAATCTTTCTAATGGGTCTGCCATGTCTCTGTTTCTTTGTTTTTCGGCACAAAGTTAATATAAAAAAAAATAACACTCTTTTAGGGAGTGTTATTACTATAATTTATACAATTGTTTTTATGCCATATTTCTTATATTTAATTCATTCTTTAGCGGGAGTTTCTATTATGGTATCTATTCCACACCCATATTTTCCCTTTTCAGGAAGACGTAAACTTGGACATTCATTACATAAAGTAACTTTTCTACAAATTTCACACTCACCATAAGAATTTATAAATGTTATTGGATAATCATTTTCTTCTGCACATTTACTACAATAAAACATAATCTTTAATTTTCCCCAAATGTAAGACGAATAAATGAAACTACCAAATATTTTATCAACTATTTTTGGTCGGGACATTAATGTCGTGAGCAAACCTTGATTTTTTCTTCTGCCACCAAAGAATTAAGAATGTTCCAAGTCCCCCTCCAAGTATTATTGGAACTCCGCAATAGGGATTATCTACTATTTTTATTACTCCTCCGTAAGATATTGTGCCTATCATAAGGCTCAGAAATGTAGCAAGTGTTATTTTAAGATTTTGAACTGCGATGATGTACCACCCATATAAAAAGTCAAATAAAACATATGCAATGAAAAGAAGTATAAATGTTAATATTTCTACATTGCATATCATAGGCTTTCATTTTATTGTGGTAGATCAAGTGTTCCCTGACCTCCGCCTTGTGAAGATGTTGTCTCATTAACTAATTTAACTATATCGGGGTTCTTCTTTAGAATATTATCCCGTATATCTATTACTCGCTTCCCGTAAACGGGATTCTTGTTCATATCAATCGGATTTTTAGACACATCAACACCATACATCTTTTTTATGGGAGAAATAGAAAGATCATTATTACCGCCAACCTTTCCATAGCCGTTCCACGCCTGAATAATATCCTCATCCGATTTCTTCCCTAGTTTTTTAGCATACTTATTCTTATCACTCATTAATTGCATACTATAATCAACTGGGTCTTTTTGAAATTTAGTAAGCTCATCCGGGTTTTTTACTAATACGAAAAAGGGATTATCTCCATATTCATTAGAATATCCTGTTTCCTGATATGCGACAGCAAGAGCAGTATATGGATCAACACCATGTTTTTTAGCCTTACTAACTATTTCTTTTGCCGAATCAGTATCAATATTGGCGTGTAATCTATTATTATCTGATACTGGCATGTTTGTTACTGAATCATTTTCTCTTGTGTCCTTTACGGGGATTACACCATAATCCACTTTGTCTGAATCGGGAAGTTGAAAAAACTGGTTTTTAAAATCATCAACTGTTTTTGTGTATAATCCGTCATTTTGCATTACGTCATGTAACCTCGCAAGTTTATCGGGATTAGAAAACTGGGACACAAACTGGTCATAGGACTTAGTATAATAGCCCTCACTCTTTAATTGGTCATATAATGCTCTATTCTTGTTTGGCATTTAGATATTATCGTATTTCCCTACCGAGGGTTGTCCCTGCGATGTAGCTGGTGTATTAGGTGCGCTTTGAAGTCCCGTAGCCCCCAACGGTTCCTGTGCGGTACTTTGATCGGGTTGACCCACTTGAGTCGATTGTGGGGACTGTAGTACGGATACGTGAGTGTTCTTATGATGTTGCACTGCATTAAAACTATCAAATTGATGCAACATGTTCTTTGCCTTGGCATATTCCTTTATAAAATCAGGATGATTGATACCCAGTTTAGCTAAAATATTCAAGGCTATTTTATAATCATCAACACAAGACATATTCTTTTTGTTTAATTATTTACCATCAGTATTTGTAGTAATACCACTTTCGGCATCTGCCGCTTCTCTAAGACTCTGTAAAAACTGCATGTTATATTCTTTTGTAAGTAGCGAGTCTTTTATATTACCTCTTAGAGCCTCTGCCTGTGCTTTGCCATCTGCAACATTCTTATCTATTGCCATCTGACCCTGTGCCTTTGACTGTTCTGCTTGTGCATTGGCTTGTGCCTGTTGCTGAATCATTGCCTGTGAATTTTGTTGTGACACCTGTTTGTTCTTCTCGATAGCGTATTCAAGTTCTTTTTCAAGTTCATTAAGATCAGCACCATTATTTAATTTGGATTCAAAATAGATAGCATCGTTGAGGTCTATACCCGGCCTTTGCTCTCTAGTGTTCTGTAACGCTACCTGAATCCACTGTCTGAAGGTTGCCCTCTGTGCCTGATCAGGTCTTGGTCGTAGATCAATACCATATTGCACTCCCTCACCCTCCATCATAACGAGGGCGTCTATGTCGGTTTTCCCCACAACACCTTCGTAAGCCTCTCTTATTTTCTTGTCATTTCTGAGTCCAATCTGTATCCTTTTTAATAGGCTTGTCGCAACGCTCTTTTTTATCTCCATTACAGCATTGATGATTATCTGAAGAACATTAGGGGTTTGTATGGGAGTATCTTTCTGTGTATCTTTGCCCGTTTGAGGAAGTGGGGTCATGCCCAAATTAGCCATTGTAATACCAGTGACTTTTTCAAGTTCCCAAAAGTGCATCTCAAGAGCTTTCATTGTTTCTTCAACCCTCGCACCCAAACCACCCTCCATTGGAGTAACAGGAGTGGCTGCCCCTCCAGAGTAAAGTTGGGTGGGGGTATTTGCATAAGAATAGAGTAATCTTCCTGTTTTCTGCCATATCTCCAAGACTTCTTTTGGTTTGAGTGTCTTGCCTCCATAGGTTACATTGGCAAGCATTGATGTGTTGATGGCATATCCTCTTTCAATCATCATGGCAAGCGAGTTCTGCCATCTCAAAAACTCCATTGAAATCTGATCGAGTATGGGAATCATCCTTTTTATTAAGGACGGTTGGAGTAACTGTTCTACATGAAAAGAAAGATGGGGTGTAGATAGCCCTTCTCTTTCTGCCATTTTAACAGGGCCTCCATCAAATACATAGTCTGTATTAAGCACCCAAAAAACTTGTCTTGTATATCTCTTAAATATTTTTTTTACTTCTTGATTTGCATTAGCATTAATTTTATCTTTGTCGAGTGGTTTGACTTCTGAGTCATAATCAAGATCAATAATACTGTTTCTTCCCCTTACTGACTTATAATAAAGTTTTTTCTGCGTATCGGTGTCCATCCACTGTGCTTCAAAAACGGGTACTTTAAATCCATCATATCTATAAGTGGTTGTCGTTGGATCGAGTTGTGAATAAAATCCCCATGTTTTATCCCTTGGATTATCGTAGAGTGTATATGCTGCGTGTGCGAGTGCAACCCATTCCTCTTCGGGTACGTCTGGTAGTTTATTTCTTAAATTCGATATTGTCCATTTATGAAGATAGCCAGCATATTCGGCATCATCATAATCACGCTCGTTTGAAAATTGTATAACAAGATTTGCGGGATCAGTGTACTCAATCTTCCATTTAGAATCTCTGCTATCGAAAACATCCCTAACGGCCGCATAACCAAGCACAACTAAATCATCTACTACCTTCTTGCGTATGTCACCATCCCAATCTGAGATGTTAAAGGAATGTCTTGTAAGTTTTTGCATAGCTCTTGCCACGTTTAACTTAAAGCCGTCCTTGGCCTCAAACTGTTTTAGTTCTTCAATGGACTTTGGGAGAACCGTATCCTCATCAACGGGGATACCTGCATTTTTCTTATACTCTACCTGCCAGTTAGCGTTAATACCCTCACAGAGTTTTGTATATGCTGCATTTTCTTTTAAATCATTAGAATTAGAGTCTATCGTGTCCGCATACACATCCCAATCATACTTATCCATCATTCCATGTATGGCATTTAGTATCATTGGGGCAGGTGAAACATTTTTGAAAAGAACATTTCCCCATCCCTGTCTTTTGCTTAGTTTACCTATGTGTGTATCATCAAAGCTACTCACAGAAATCAGGTCGCCATCGTTGCTTTCGGTATGCAAAAGAAAACTTTTATACTGATCTACTGGCTGATCTCCGTTAGAATACAGTCGATTCATTAAGAAATCATTTATAGTAAAAAGATTAAATGCGCACTTATTTCTTAAAAACAAACTGTATACTGCCTCGGCATTGTTACGGTCATAAACGTCATTTTTCTCTTTTGGGTTACGATCTCTATGCGGAAACGCAAATTCGTAATTAGAATATTTGCTAAAACTCGGAATCATTGTAGCTATATTGATTTAGCACAAAGATACTACGTTTTAAAATAATGGTTATTTTAGAATATTCCATCAAGCAATCCCCAACCACTTAAATCCATCGCTCCATAATTATCTGAATGGGATAGAATTTCTCGGTATCGAGACTTACTGCCTAATAATGCAAACCCAAATGCTGTTTTTAAGTCAAGTCTTGTGAAATCTTCCACCCCCTTAAATGACTTAATTTCAAGTAAGAGATCATCGTGATTTTCTCTATGTCCCCT
>PLLX01000098.1:704-72570 GCA_003141415.1 Bacteroidales bacterium | reverse complement strand
ATATTAACAACTCCGGGAATTAATTTTACAGCATCTTTAAAGGACTTCATTTTTTTCCCGAGAGCATCTGCACTGTTGATTACGATTAACTGCTCTTTATTGAATCCCACATCTTTATTAAGCATATAATTTATCTGCCTGTACATAACCATTGTGCCAACAATCAGCAAAATTGATACAGCAAATTGAAATACTACAAGAACTCTCCTGAGCTGACCGTTCTTCATACTGTTTTTCACATTGCCTTTCAATACTTCATAAGGGTTGAAAGAGGAAAGGAAAAGGGCCGGATAGCTTCCCGCAAGAAAACCGACAATAACCGAAAACAAGATCAGTACCGGAATTGTATACCACTCCGCAAAAAGTTTCAAAGCCAGGTTTGCTCCCAAAAGATGATTAAAATATGGAAGAGTTAATCTTATAAATATTAAGGCTAAAATCAGTGAGATGAATGAAAGGATAAAAGATTCTGAAAGAAATTGTCCTATAAGCATGCCGCGGGTAGACCCCCCAACTTTTTTAATTCCCACTTCTTTCGCTCTTTTTGAAGCCTGGGCCGTTGCCAGATTCATGAAGTTAATAGCCGCAATCAGTACAATGAGAATAGCAATACTTCCGAATATCTTCAGGTATTTTGGATCACTGGCCGGTTTAAACTGCTGCTGAATTCCCGGATCAAGATGGATATCTTTAAGATTCTGCAGGTAAAACCTGTATTTGTTTCCCTTGGCGGCAAAATCGGTAATTGACACACCCATGTATTTCTGTAGTTCAGGTCCCACATATTTTACTATCATTTCGGGCATTTTAGCATCCACTGTCTTATAGCTTGAATTTGGCTTTAACAAGAGATATGTGCTGAAGCTGTTACTCAGCCATGTAGGATTTTTTGAACTCGGGTTTGTCATGAATGACAAGATGATATTTGCCTTAAAATGAGTATTCTCCGGCACATCAGCCATTACTCCGGATATTATATATCTCGCAGTATCTGAACCGATTTTCAGCGTTTTATCAATGGGGTTTACATTTCCGAATATTTTTTTTGCAATTGATTCTGAAAGAACAGCCTTGCGGGGGGCATTCAGAAGGTTTTTTGGATCACCTTTAATTACGGGTATTGAAAAGAAATTAAAAAATGAAGAATCTGCCTCCACTATATGTTCCTCACCAAAAGTCTGGTTATTATATTCAACATTTGTTGGCCCTACTCCATTCATTCTCAGAAAGTCTTCCACTTCAGGAACTTCCTTCAGCATTGTAGGACCTATTACAGCTGCGGAATAACATACAGTAACTTCCTGTCCACCTAATTTACCGTTCAGGATCATCCTGAATATCCTGTCTTTTTTGGTATTAAAGTTTTCAAAACTCAATTCATTTATGACAAATAGCGCGATGAGCAGACTGCATGCAATTCCTATTGACAGGCCAAGGATATTAATTATGATATAAGATCGTTGTCTTTTAAAAGATCTTAAGCTGTATCTGATCAGGTTCTTAAACATATTAATCTGTTTTAATAAGGTCTATTAAATATAATTTATCAAGCTTACAAAGTATCCTCGTTTGTGAAACAATCCGGACTTTATTTTTTAAAAGACGGATAAAAAGCAAGTAAGTTGCAGCATGTACTCATTATTCTATTTTTAAAAAAAAGCTGCTCTTATGAGACAGCCTTTTCGGTATATTATTAAAACTCTAAGAATCGAAATTATTTTACCGGTTTCAGTTCATTGATCTTTTCTTTTGGCACCAATGATACGGTCTCTTTCTTAACAGTGAGATCTTTAGACAGGGTGAAGGTTGCATTCTGCCTGATATCTCTTGATGAGGCACCGATTTTTACTTCATATTTTCCTGCCTCAGCAATCCATGAAGAAGTAGCAGGATCAAAAGAGGCAAGACGCCGGCTGTCAATAACAAATGAGAGCTTCTGAGATTCTCCTGGCTTGAGAAGTCTTGTTTTTGCGAATCCTTTAAGCTCGAGTGAAGGTTTATCAAGTTTTGCAGCAGGTGCGGTAAGATAGAGTTCGGCAACCTCTTTTCCGGCAACGGTTCCGCTATTCTTTACATCAACAGTAACTGTAATGTTCCCTGAGAATTTTGGTGAACTGAGTTTAAGATTACCGTATGTGAAATTTGTATAGGAGAGACCAAATCCAAATTCATAAGAAGGTTTCACTTTAAATGTTTCGAAGTACCGATAGCCAACATATATGCCATCTTCATAAGTAACTTCTGCAGGTACATTCCTCATAAATGAACTCATAGGACCTTGATCTGCTGATTTCGTGCTCGCCAGTTCTTTTCCCGGGAAAGTCTTGGCAGAAGGATTATCCTCGTAAATTACCGGAAAGGTAGTTGCTAATTTGCCCGAAGGATTTACTTTTCCTGTTAAGATATCAGCAATTGAATTGCCTGTTTCCTGCCCACCCTGCCATGCAAGAAGTATTGCATCGGGAAGGTCTTTCCAGCTGGCAGTTTCAACAACACCACCAACGTTAAGAATAACCACTACTTTTTTATTCTTTGCTTTAAACGCGGTTGTCACATTTTTAATAAGTTGTTGTTCATAATCACTCAGCTGAAAATCGCCTTTGTCATTAACCCTGTCAGAACCCTCTCCGGCATTTCTGCCAATTGTAATTAAAGCTGCATCGCAAACATTTGCCATTCCGGTGATAATATCCTTATTAAGATTCAGTTCCTCAATCGGCCTGGATCCCATAAGAGCCATAAATCCTTTAAGCTGTGGACGTCCTTCCTTAGTGAGTTTCAGATAGTTGGAATATAGATTGTGAAGCTCTTCATTTTGATTCAATCCCACATTTTTTAATCCATCGGAAAGTGAAATACTATAAGCCTTATTTACGAGACCACTGCCTGTTCCTCCCACAATTATATCGTATGATGTATTTCCGAATGCTGCAATATTTTTGATACCCGATCCAAATGGTAATGCGCTATTTTCATTTTTCAATAATATCATACCTTCTGATGCAGCCTGACGGGTTACTTCCGCATGTGCCTTAAGATCAGGTTTATTAGAATATTTATATCCTTTAAAACGTGGACTCTGCAGCATTACATTAAGGATATTTTCGACGTTTCTGTCTAAAAGCTTTACATCCAGTTTGCCGTCCTTAACTGCCGTGACTATTTTCTTAATCTGATCAGGCGTTCCGGGCATGAGCATATCGTTCCCGGCAATCATCTGTGCTATAGGATCTTTACCTCCAAACCAGTCGGTCATAACAAAACCTTTGAAATCCCAGTCTTTTCTTAAGATGTTTGTCAGAAGTTCAGGGTTTTCGGATGTATAGGTACCATTGATCAAGTTATAGGAGGACATAACAGTCCACGGCTGAGCTTCCTGAACGGCGATCCTGAATCCTTCCAGGTAAATCTCGCGTAATGCACGTTCACTTATATTGGTATTCAGTGAATTCCTGTCTGTCTCTGCGTTATTTGCTGCAAAATGCTTAATCGATACACCGACTCCCTGTGATTCAACACCCTTTACCATCGCTGCAGCAATTTTTCCTGTAACATATGGATCTTCAGAATAATACTCAAAATTCCTTCCGCACAACGGGTTACGGTGAATATTCATGCCGGGTCCTAATAAGATGTCTGCGCCATATTCAAGCACCTCATTTCCCATTGCCTTACCAACTGCGTTAACCAGCTCGACATCCCACGTCGAAGCCAGTAATGTACCAACAGGGAAAGCCGTACAATAATAGGTATTCTTATCATTTTCCCTGGTTGGATTAATTCTAACTCCGGCAGGTCCATCGGTAACAACCATCGGGGTAATTCCAAGACGGGGAAGTGCAAAAGATGTTCCTGCTGCTCCGGGAACCAGACTCTGAGTTTCGCCAACAACAGGTCCGGAAGGAGGATTTGCCGGTGGAGCACCTGAAGGTTTTCCATCAGGAGATGGCGGAGGTCCGCCCGGCATACGCATTCCTGTACCTACAACCAGTGCAGCCTTCTCTTCAAGGGTCATTGCTGCAATTACCTTCTTAACCGGATCTTTACCCAGTTTTGGAGCGTTCCCTGTTTGTGAGTTACCTGGTACTAGAAAGGAACCCAGCAGAACTAAAGTAATAAGAATTTTTTTCATACAGATGATTTTAATTTTATATTAATAAGTGTGACTTTTTAACTTTTTTACAGGTTACAACAATGTAAAGGTATATTAAACCAATGTTAAGAGTTGTTAAATTTTTTGTAAAATAAATTGACTATCGGTAATTATATAGAATAAATGTATATCCCAATCGGAATCAATAAAAATTAAATAGAAGTATAAAGCAATTTTACCGATAGAAGCATGAATTTTAGATATGATCAGAAAATTATCGGATAGGGATAATTATTTTCCCGAATTTTTCCTGTAATAAACTGTATTACTGCTTTGATCCTTGGCAATCAAATCACCATTATGATCAATAAAAAGCTTACTCAGACTTTTATTGAACCAATACTCCTCATAATTAATGAGGTCAGCAGACTTCAGAATACCCCATCCCTGAATAAGCAGATAATAATAATTGCCCCATTTGGCCAATGAATTATCCATATTAGGCCATGCCGGATATATGGAATACACCTTATTAAAGGTTACACAAGAATCAGTTGACTCATAGACTGTAATACCATTTTCCTCAGTCCAGATAAATATTTCATCTTTATCATTTACATATAATTTAAGTGAATAGCCTGGTGTTTCTACCTTTATCCATGTCAGACCGTTATCAAAAGATCTGTACAAACTGTTGACATAGGAACCATGAAAAAGCAGAGAACCGTCTTTAAGCCGGAAAAAATCACCCCATCCTCCATGCAATGACAGCTCACTTCCTGAATTATTCCATGTACTACCGCCATCCTTCGAAAATATTGGGTTATGACCAGATGCAAAAACCCATATATAGTTGTCATTTGAAATACTAATATACGTTATATAAGGAGAATCTGTAAAAGGGTTTGTACAGGTATGCCACGATTTCCCGTCATCAGTGCTTTTTAATATTGCACCAGTATAAGTACCGATGTAAAAAACACCATTTATATCAATATTAATAGTTGTTGGGGAATTGAAAGCAGGATCAGTAACCTCATTCCAGATATAGTATTTGTCTGCTTGTTTGTAGAGGTTACTATTTGCTATCATAAATGTGACTTTACCAATAGTATCAGCAGCAATGTCTACCAGATCTGCTTCAGGTGAGCCATTAAAAGAATTCCACTCATCTGTTCTGAAACCATATTCAATAAGATCTGTTGACGCCAGATATTTCCCTGATAAATCATAAGTCTTTGCCCGGAGTTTCTGTTCACTCGATGCTGTACCCAGTGTCCATCCTGTTATTGCGATCCCATTCTTATCGGTATAAGTGGATTGTATAGTGATATTTCCTCCACCCTCTGCAACCTCAAAATCCACCCTGATGGAATCCTTAGCAGGATCAACATTATTCCTCACAATGAAAATGATGCTATCACTTACCAATTCTCCTGCCAATAATTTCTGACCCGGAGTTGTCTGATAGTAAAATGAATAATCCATCGATGCTTTCACAGAAGGATCAGGATACCGGTCGCACGATAAGACAAAACAAATAATGACAATCAACAAAACCGTTCTTCTCATTGGTATCCTCCTTTAATGTTTTGATGCCGGTATTGTAAAACCAACAATGAAAGAGATGGTCCTGTTCCTGATCACATAGTCTGCAACTGTTGAGTTTTGCTCCTCTGCAACAATAGTCTTGTTATAAACATTATTAAAGCCTGTACTATATTGCAGAGCCAGGTCAACCTTATACCTGTTAAACAAAGGCAGAGATACCCTGGTACTAAAGATCCAGCCAATATCATTGTCCTTTATATATCTTTCAAGATCATCGTAAATAACAGTTTTATTTACCGTATAACTTGATTCAGAATGTATTTCATTATAGGCAACACCAACATTCCGTGCATTCAGTTTTAATCCAAGCCATGGACCGGTATTGAAAAAGACCATTTGAGATTTTCCTATCGGAAAACTTATCAGAAATGGAATTACTGCATAATCCGTCTGAACCTTTGTATCGACATAGTACATCGGGGTACTGTTATTCATATACTTGTAAAATAAAGTACTTGAATCCTTCATCGAGTAGCCCTTCCTTTCAAAAGAAACCCCTGATATAAATGAAAATCCGGAACCCAGCGGAAAATTAACAGAAAATCCAAGTGAAGGGCCGGTACCGGATGAATATTTTCCCCGATCCGCATCGAGCCCATTCCATGAGATATCCACTCCACCCCAGTATGTAACCGTGACCTTTTTTGATGCGGAATCGCTGGTAAATTTTGGATTAATAGCCGTCTTGTTCTTTTTAAGAAACTCATAATCAATACCCAAAGTATATTCCGAAGATCCATGTCTTAAGTTAGCGTTTTCCAGGAAATGTTTTCGTCCTGTAAGGTAACTTACATTAAAAGTGGCATTAAATTTATCACTTAACGGATATGAGATTCCAGAAGAAAACATATAGCCGAAATCATTCTTCTTTGTATTGACGGGTTGAGAGGAATAATAATAATAATAATAATTGCTCAAACTATGATCCTGCACAAATGAAAAAATCAGTCCGGCCTTCATATTGAACTGTATAATAGAAGGTATGGAAAGAGTCAAAAGAAGTGGGACACGAAGAAAACTGAAATCCATCTTGTCAACTGCCTGATTATAATAAACCGGAAAGACATCATAATCATAGATTGAAGGGGTGAGGTATGTAATGGGATAATAAGTGGTTTTGTGCTCGTAATAAACAGTGGAGAAGTTCATTCCGGTCTGTATTCCAATAGAACTGTTAAATAACCAGCCTAGATAAAAACCCTGAACAGGGCCGGGTTTAGATTGCCATTTACCTCCAAAATCCTGACCATGGATATCTGAGAAATTCACGCCACTATAAATACCGGTAGTTATTTTTTGAGAGTAACTAACTGATGAACAAAATAATATCAGAAATAAAAAAACCCGGGTTTTAGGATTTTTCATTAGCTTCAATTTCCACAGGTATAATATATCTTGTGCAAGAATCATGCCGAAATCATAAACTAATTTTATCTGAACAACTGTGGTGCAATTTCCGAGAGATAAATACGCCAGTTAGCCCAGCTATGTCCTCCGGTGCTTTCCCGATAGGTATATTTCAGACCATGTTTATCAAGTGAACTCCGAAGGGTCTGAACCGAATTATAAAGGAAATCATCTTTCCCTACCCCTACCCAGTAGAGTTTATAACCACTGTTTTTCAGAGTTTCGAATTTGACGTCCTGATTGGGATCTGGTTTTAAACCCATAGTTGAAACATCAACCAGACCCATGCTCATCACACCAATGTAACCAAACATTGTTGGATAATTACCTGTCAGTCTGAGGGTCTGCATCCCTCCCATTGACAACCCTGCCAATGCACGATGATCCCTGTCTGCAATCACTCTGTAATGACTTTCTATATAGGGAATTATATCTTTCACCATACTTTCCTCAAACAAACCCATTCCCATATCGTAAGGGGCTGATAACGTTATATTAACAGGAGCATCAGTAAAAGCTGCTGCCTGACCGGGATTTCCGTTTGGCATCACAACGATCATGGGTTTGGCTTTACCCTGAGAGATAAGGTTGTCCATTATCTGACATGTGCGGCCAAGCGTAGTCCATGCATCCTCATCACCGCCTCCACCGTGAAGCAGATAAAAAACCGGATATTTAACCTGACTATTTTCATACCCTGCCGGAGTGTATATATACATTCTTCTGTTAAGTTTAAGACTCGGGGATTCATACCATACTTTAGAAAGGGTACCATGCGGAACATTTTTAACAATATAAAGGTCTGATTCCACTCCTGGAATAAGAAACATACTCTCATTTCGGGTTCCATCACGTTTTACCAGTGGATTGTTGGTATCGAGTACCCTGTTTCCATCAATTAAAAAAGTATAGCTATATAACTCCGGTTTAAGTGGACCAACTGTAAGTGTCCACAAGTTCGTATCATTTTTGACCATAGGAACACTGGTTCCAAATCCGGGCATCCAGTCTCCACTGACAGCTACAGTACCTGCATCTTTTGAGAGTAATCTGAAAATCACACTGTTATCGGGCAATATTTCAGCTGATTTAATAGCCACCGGCATTTTGAAGGCAGCTCTGGCAACTGGCTGATTTGCAGGTTTTTTAGTTGTTTCCTGTGCATTCACACCATTTGTTAACAGAGACAACATCAGAATTATAACAATTGTTAAATTTTTTGTTTTCATATTAGTTTTTATATTATGTTTAACTTATAATTAGACTCCAAATCCCCTGTGAGAAATTACTTAACAGCTTCAACCCAGGCTTGTTCCGTCAGGTGCCCTCCAGCTAGCTCTGGGTATCCCGATCCAAGTGCTCTTGCATTGTTAAAAGAGCTATTATCTCTGATTCTGCCCGCATCAGTAACTGAGTCACCCTGGAAGAGTAGAATGTTATCTCTGCTTAAGTAATTCTTCTTCTTTGCTGATGGCAACAGAGATGCTGATAGTATTTCGGGAATAATTACTGCTATAAATCCTCCCGGAGCGGCTTTCTTTATGAAATTGCATCTGTTGCTATTGTTTTCCATCATATGTTATGTTTGAAATTAATTTAATATTATTATCTTTTATGGCTTTTCCGGTAATTGTTATTGTTCTCATCATTTAAGATTATAAATTTACTTTTTTTTAACATATAATTTTAGCCCAGACTATACGTTTGTTATATAAGAGTCAATTCTATTATTACTTAATCAATTGAAAATTATGAAACAGTTACAAATCAGATGCGTTTTGATCTTAACTGTGGTGGTAATTACAGTTATGAAAATATCGGGACAGACCACGATGCCGGATGTATTCATAAAAAATTCCCTCAGGGAACAACTTAATTATCTCGAGGAGCACACCAAGATTTATGATAACTTTCGGGCAATCAGGGAAGATATGTTTCAGAAGGTTAAGGAGAATGTCTCAGATACCCTTTCTGCAGTGAATCGCAAAATCGTGAGGCTTAACAAAACCAAATCAACCCTTAATCTGACTATCGACTCACTCAGGACCAATATTGAATCGGCAAGAACCAGTCTTGAGGAAATAACCAGAACAAAAAACAGTATAAGTGTAATCGGCCTGAAAATAAATAAGTTAACCTATAATAAAATTATGTGGACAATTTTAACCGGATTGGTTGCTGCATTGTTAATAGGTTTTTTTGTTTTTAAACGGAATTTATCAACCATTATTAATACAAAAAAAGATTTTCAGGAGCTTAAAGATGAGTTTGAAGCCTATCGTAAAACAACCCGGGAAGCCAGGGAAAAATTAACTATGGACCACTTCAATGAAATAAAGAGGATCAAAGGAGGAGGATGATTGCACAGGACACCAGCCTTCACTGAAGTTCCGGCTTGTGAAGCAGGGCATACGTGTCCTCCAAAGCTATAGCAAAGGAGAAGGACTCAGGACACATATCTTGAAAAATAGCAGTAATTAAAAAATCTATTTTCTAAATTCTATTTTAAAGCCTGTTACCTGCCACGAAGGTAAATTTGCAGGCTTCTTTATTACAAGCCCTTCATTTGTCTGCTTCCAGCTGATTTTTTCCGTACTGCCAACCATAGAAACTGAAGCTATCGTATTAGATGATGATTTTGGAGATTTTGCCAGAGATCTGATCATTATATCTTCTTCAGGTTTACCAAGACAAAATGCATATAATGTGTTTCCTTTTGTTGTAAAGCGGATGTCCTTAGAGCTATAGCCAAAGTTCTCATCGAATCTGCCAAGTTTTTTCACGGGTTTATCCGCAGGTTTCTCTCCATATATTTTCCATGGACGCGATCCATAAATTCCTTCTCCGTTGGCAGAAGTCCAAATTCCAATCTCATCAAGTATCTTAAGCATATCGGGTTCAAGGTCCCCTTCAGGAGTCTGCACAACATTAAGCAACAGATTCCCATTCTTACTTACAATATCCACCAGCATCTGAATCACCTCGGTGGATGTTTTGTATTTCTGACCTGTACGGTAATACCAGTCTCCTATCGATGTGTCTGTTTGCCATGGGTACTGGCTTACTGTATCTTTCACACCACGCTCCAGATCTTCAACCCACATACCTTCTGATGGTTGTTTACAGGTATAGACGGCCTGTAATTTCCCGCCATTTTTGATTATGTCCCGATTATAAAAATGAGAAATCAGAGTACGACCCACATTTTCGAACGGCATTTTACTGTCAGAATAAAGAAGATCGGGCTGATAATTATCAACCAGTTCTTTAATACTTCTGTACCATTCAAGCTGAAATGCCGGGTTATTAGTCAGCCAATCTTTATCATCAGATGTGGCATTAGCGTGATACAAGTCCTGGTAATCGAGATTTGCACCATCATATGGCACACCTGCTTTAGCTCCTTCTTTATCAGAACCATGAGCAGCCTGGAACCAGGTAAAGCTTGCGCCCAGATGTTCTGAAACTCCGAATTTCAGACCCTGTTTTTTTGCAGCCTGCTGCCAGATTCCAACGATATCCTTTTTGGGACCCATATTAACAGCATTCCATTTATTTAGTTTTGAATTCCAGAGAAAAAAATTATCATGATGGGAACCCATACTCACAAAGTATCTGGCTCCTGCTTTTTTATAGAGTTCCATAAGTTTATCCGGATCCCATTTCTCTGCTTTCCAAAGTGGAATGATATCCTTATAACCAAATACTGAAGGGTGTCCATAATGTTCAATATGGTACTTGTAAGCAGGATCTGTTTCCTGGTACATCCTCCTTGCATACCAGTCACCCTGACGTGGTACTGCCTGAGGGCCCCAATGTGCCCAGATACCAAACTTGGCATCACGGAACCACTCAGGGTACTGATATTGCTTAAGTGACTCATCAGCAGGTTTGTAGGGACCTTCTGAAACTGATTGCTTCTGTTGCTGGGCTGAAATGGAAAACACTATTCCAAATAGTAACAGGTTCATGATGCTCCATTTTCTAAAAAAATCGGGTTTCATAGTCGAAAATTTTTAATTTTTAGTTCTGCATTTATTTAATTAATCCACCAATTCACTTTTTCACTTTACGTCTGACTGATTTTTTCCAGAGAAATTCTTCTTCGATATAAATTTTATTCCTGCCGTTTTTTATTTTCTTCTCAATTTCATCAATAAGCAGTTTGCAGGCTTCAAGGCCCATTTTTCTGGGATCCTGATTAATGACTGTAAGTTGTGGATCAAAGAAGTCTGTAATTTCATTGAATCCATAGCCGAATATTCCAATATCTTCTGGTATCCTTAATCCGGCTTCTTTGGCAGCTTTATAAGCTCCCAGAGCAACCCTGTCATTAACTGTAAAAACTATCTCCGGTAAATTACCCGACCTGTTTAATTTCTTAAATGATTCATAACCATCTTTCAGTTCAAAGCCACCCTCGAGAATCCAATCTTTCCGAATAGGGATCTTGTTCTTCGTAAGAGTATCAATAAATCCTTCGAGTCGTTCTTTTCCTATATTAGTTTTTGAGTACCCGGAAAAATTGGCTATCCTGGTGTATCCTTCCAGGATAATACGATTCAAGGAATTCACAGCTCCCGGCTTATCGTTAAACACAACCCTTGAGAATTTCATATTCTCAAAAGCTCTGTCAAAAAACACCAAAGGAATATTCATTTTCCCGACCTTTGTAAACACTTGCCTGTCAGTTGTTTCTTGTGAAAGACAAACCAGGAGACCATCAACCCTCATCCCGATAAGATTTTCAATGTTTTGTTTTTCGATATTTTCCTTCTCACGGGAAACTGTAAGTATCACATAATAATTATGCACGGTAGCATAATCAACCATGCTGTCAACAATATATGAAAAAAAGCTGTTTTCGAGGTCAGGAACAACAATTCCTATAGTAAATGTTCGTCGTGAAATCAGCTGACGTGCAATCAGGTTTGGAACATATCCCATTTTACCGGCTGTCTCAACAATCTTCTTCTTCATCGACCTGGAAATGTCAGGATGATCACGTAAAGCTTTAGAAACGGTAACCCTGGAAATACTGAGTTCCTTTGCAATATCAGATTGTCTAATATTAACCATTCAATTTCCTTAGTTCAAATCAATTTTTAAAAATAATCAAAAAATAAGCTGATCAGTTTAATACCTCACCTTTATTCTGACTTCTCCTGGCACTGCATTTTCTGATACCACAATTATATAACCACCACCGCAACCAGAAGTGATGGCCCCGTGATATTTTGTAAAATAGATTGTTTCCATATCTTTCATGATATCATCAGGTACAGTCAGCGGTAATATTTTTTTCCATGATATCAGCGTATCGGACAATGATTTACCTAAGCCCAAAATGTCTTTCCTAAGGATGCTTTCCCAGCATCTGTCACCAGCTTCACCGAGATCTCTTATAAAATATTTTTCGAGATGCATCTCTTTTAATGGATCATACCCGTCGGGTCGTGGTTTGAGAGGCACAAGATGAATAACATCGGTAAGCCAGTCGCATATATCCTTATCAACTGATGATTGTATATAATCCGGCCAATATCCGCCATTGTAGTGAAGCCTGTTCACTCCAGGCATAATAAGCCCTAAATGGTCCTGAGAACCAGCAACATATTTAGTTCCGGGAGGGTTCTCTGCACCAAATAAAATCTTTGCGTTTTCAACGGGATCTCCTTCAGGATACCTGTCGCCCCAGATTTTTATGCCAAAATCACGGGAACTTGTAGCAAGTCCTGATCTGCTGTTGAAATCCATTGTTGGCCAGATCTGGGCAACAACCACTGATCCGGGATGTATTTTTGAGACCCATGGCTGGTCGATCCAGCCTCCTGCCAGACATAACCTGTAAGGGAACCTCATTTCCCTTTTTGTGGCTGAACTGGATCGTTCGGGCAATCCGGGTTCCGGCATCCTTTCAAGTACAATATACTGTATTCCAAGTCTTTTACAAAGAGACTCTTTATCAGGAGTATGTCCATCGTTGTTTACAACAAAGACATCAGGCTTTATTCTGATTGCATCAGGTTCAAAATCCAACATCCCTTTTCCTGATGCAAGAAAAGCATCATAAACATATCGTATCGATTTTACGGTAAATAGTCTTTCCTCTTCTGAAAAAACAGGCTTCTTCCCTTTCAGAAGAAGAAGGTTTTCATCTCTTCCAATACTAACATAGAGATCGCCAAAAGTTGCAGCCGTTTTAAAAAAGGCAATATGTCCGCCATGAAGCAGGTCATAACAGCCGCTTACCAGGACTTTTTTGGTTTTCATCTGATGAGATAACTTATTTATTGAATCGATTTGTCCTTTTTTTTCTTCTGCTCTCTTCAACAACCTGTTCGCTTATCCAGTCATATGTTTTTTTGATCCCTTTCCTCAGAGGGACAGAAGGTTCCCATTCGAGATATTTTTTAATCAGAGTATTTTCCGAATTACGTCCCCTCACACCTTTGGGAGCTTTAAGATCATATATCCTGTTAAGTTTGTAACCTGCGATATCTTCAACTATATCAACAAGCTGGTTAATTGAAACCATCTCGCTGCTTCCAAGATTGAGTGGCTCTTCAATATTGCTGTACATAATATCCTGTATCCCCTTTATGCAATCATCTATATACATGAAACTTCTGGTTTGAAGACCATCGCCCCAGATCACTATCTCTTTTTTCCCGGCAATACCGGCTTCAATGACTTTGCGACAGATAGCTGCCGGCGCTTTTTCCCGACCGCCATCGTAAGTTCCGGATGGACCATAAACATTGTGGAACCTTGCAACTCTGGTAGTGAGGCCAAAGTCTTCCCTGAAATGACGACACATACGCTCACTGAATAGTTTTTCCCAGCCATAACCATCCTCAGCCAATGCCGGATAAGCATCGGATTCTTTAAGCCCGGGGTTACGTGGATCGGTTTGTTTATCACCATTATATACACAAGCAGACGAAGCATAGAAAAACCTGTCGATTCCGCAATCCTTTGAGGCAAGAAGGAGGTGGGTATTTATCAGAACGCTGATCATACAGGCAGCTTTATTATTTTCAATAAACCCCATACCACCCATATCTGCAGCAAGGTTAAAAACTTCATTATAACCGTTTACAGCCTGATAACAGTTTTCTCTCAGACGCAAATCCAACACAAGGTTATCTACATCACTGGAAACCTGGTACCATTCATTCAAAGGTTTCAAATCAACTGCTCTCACAATATGACCTTTTTTAATCAGTTCTTTTACAAGGTGTCCACCAATAAAACCTCCTGCACCTGCTACTACAATCTTTTTCATAATTTTAAAATTTAATACTTACTTACACGATAACTTTCGCGATTACTTTAAAATATAAATGTAATATTATTCTTACTATAACAATATCTTACAGGATATAATTTCCTCTAATATGTTCTCTTTATCCGGTTCTTAAATACAAGTTTTAAAATCAATTGCCGGACATTAAATAGTTGCTTGCTGACTGTCTTAAGCCGGCAGACACTTACAACCATTGAAGTGTTTATTTTTTAATTTTAATTTCTTTCCCCGAATACTGAATTACCTCTGCCGCTTTAGCCGGTTCTATTCCAGTTCCATTATTATTTTTTACCCAAACAATATTAAAAGTGCGTTTCTCCAACATCCCAGGGAATTCACCATTTCTGTCTTTAATCGTAAAGGTTTTTTCAGCTTCATCCCAATTCATGACAATAGTGGAATACTTGCCTGATTCGTAATTATAAGTATCGTTTTCATCCTCATAAAGAACGAATTTGGCATCAGCGCCTGTGTAAATACGGATTTCAATCGGGTCAGCAGCTTTTTCAGTAGCATATTGAAGGTATGGCCCCATAGGTACAATCGAACCTGCTTTTATATATAGCGGAATGGTTTCAATTGGTGCTGCAGCATCAATTGTTTGCCCTCCCTGAATCAGCTTGCCTGTCCAGAAATCGTACCATTCAGACTTTTTTGGAAGATATACCTTTCTCGATTTCTTTAAATTCTTACTGTCGGGAAGATTGTATAAACTTTCAGTAACCGGATTCACCAGAAATGCCGGACCAAACATGTACTGATCAGGAATTGATTTAATAGCAGCATCATCGGGAAAATCAAATGCGAGCGATCGCATGATGGTGTAGCCCTCGCTTGTTACTCTCCAGGAAAGTGAATAGATATAAGGTAAAAGCCGGTAGCGCAGATTGTCATACTTCAACAGGATAGATTTAGTTGGGGCATCCCAGTTGTCGGAGAATAGTGCCCTTTCTCCTTTCCCGTGTATTCTGAAAATAGGGCTGAATGTGCCGAACTGAAACCATCGCGTAAATAACTCGCGGTTTTTCGGTGCCGACCAATCCGGGGCCTCCCAATGAAAATGGTATCCGCCAATATCGGAAGTCCAGTAAGGAATACCCGATGCACAGGCATTAATTGCCTGAGGCACCTGGTTCTTATAAGCATTCCAGGTACATGTAATATCTGACGACCATAGAGTTGCAGCATTACGTTGCTGGCCCGCAAAAGCCTGACGTATCAGGAAAAAGGCCCTTTTGCCCTGAATATCACGTCTCCAGTTTTTGTACAAACCGGTTGCATGCATTAAGGAATAGGTATTCATGTAATCGATACCCCTTCCGATAGCAAAATTACTTTTTCTTCTGGCATCAAGATCGCCTCCATTATCGGGTTCGCACTGGTCGATCCACCAGGCATCCCACCCGTCCCGGCCCATAAGACTGTCGTAGGCCTGTTTCCAGTACAATTCACGGGCTTGCGGACTGTGTGCATCATAGTAACTATCTAAAATATGAGTCATTGCATTGTCCCAGAGAATATCTGTCATTCCACCAGAGTGAACCATCTGGTCGAAGGTGTTTGTCCCTTTCGAAAAAACGGGCCAGATGGAAATCATGGCATGAATATTCGCTTTATGCAGTTCATCAACCATTAACTTTGGATCAGGGTACCTTTCGGGCCACATCACATGAGATCCGATCACATTGGGTTCCCAGTAAAACCAATCCTGAACAATGCAATCAACAGGAATTTTGTTATTACGGTATTTATCTTTAACTGATAAAATTTCTACCTGACTTTTGTACCTGTCCTGCGACTGGAAAAGTCCGAACGACCATTTTGGGAACATAGGTGCAGATCCTGTTGCCTTGCGGTAAGAAGCTATGATATTATCGAAACCGGGGCCATATATAAAATAATAATCAACCATATTTCCACTTTCCGATGCATACCTGAATTTGGTATTTGAGGCCTCGGCACCGTAGAAACTGGAAACCGAGTAATTGTCCCACATAAGTCCGTAACCTTTGGTAGAAAGAAGGACTGGAATTGCCCCAGTCATATACTTGATAGCCATATCCTGATTCCTGCCTTTATAGTTTATCGAAAGCGAATCCTCGGGATGGCATCCCAGTCCATAAAGTGATTCATCTGAAGGAGAATTAAACTGAGTGGTGCAATTGTAAACCGGAATACCGGCAATTGTGGCAGCTTTCATTGTTTTGCCCTGCGATCCATCTTCACTTAGAATGAGGTTCCCGTTCAAATCGGTATATCTCACAGAGTTACTTTGCCTGTTTACTATTACCTTTAATTTAGTTGTAGTAATAGTAATTTCTCCGGCACTCTCAGTTATAGTAAAACCCGGAGTGTTTTTCCATTCGTTAATAACAACCAGGGAAGGTTTGTCAAGGAATACAGGAAGTGAAGTATATTTCACCTCAACAATATTGTCCATGCAAATTTTCACTTTCATTAGTCCTTTGTCAAGAGTGCAGGTAATGCCATCACTGTCCTTTGTAAATGACACAACTTTTGCCTGAGCTGCAACAGACAGGATAGCAAATGCCATTACTGACAGGAATTGTTTCGTTTTTAAAGCTGTAGGTTTCATTGTTAAGTTTTAAGTTTAAGATATTAAAATATATGCTTTTGAAAATAAAGAAAAGTCATCATAAAAGAAACAGCAATGTGAAAACTGAAGCTAAAAACCTTCGGTAAAAAACAAAGGAGTGCGCTCCTGTCATTTCTTTATGTTTTGCCAATCTATTTCCATATTTTGTCCTTTCTTCAGAAAAACTTCCTTTTGTTTGTCGCCACTTATCAGTGTCGTTTTCCCATCTTCTTTTGCATAAATAAAAAGGCTTTTCAATCTTTTTTGAGTCCATACCATCGAAATTTCATAACCGCCCCTGGCACAAATCCCCTTTACCGAACCGCTTTCCCAGGAATCAGGTAGTGCCGGTAGCAGTCGTATTTCATTTTCTGACGATTGAACCAGCATTTCAATCACTGCCGCCGCCCCGCCAAAATTGCCATCTATCTGAAACGGGGGACAGGCATCAAATAAGTTAGGATATGTGCCTCCTCCTTCAGAGTAATATGGATCGTCACCTTTTGGCTCCACAAATTTCAGTAATTCGCGATACATTTTGTAAGCATGCGTTCCATCGCCCAATCGGGCCCAGAGGTTGATGCGCCAACCTTTCGACCAACCGGTAGTTTCATCGCCCTTGATTTCAAGGGTTCTTCGGCAAGCGTTCGCCAGTTCAGGTGTTTTGTATGGGGTTATCTGATGCCCCGGGAACAGACCAAACAAGTGTGACTGATGACGATGTTGTGGATCTTCATCTTCCCAATCGTAATACCATTCCTGCAGATTTCCCTTTTTACCTATCTGATAAGGATGCAATCGAGCTCGAGCATTTTCAAGTTTTGTTCTGAAATCTGCATCAATATTTAAAATCCGTGATGCTTCAATTGTCTGGTCAAAACACTCCCTGATCATTGCTAAATCTGCTGTACCGCCGTATAATGTTGCACCATGATATCCATCACCTGAAATATATTTATTCTCTGGTGAAGTAGATGGCGAGGTGATTAATTTTCCTTCCCTGTCTTCTACAAGCCAATCCAGGCAGAACTGTGCAGCGCCCTTCATCAGGGGATATCCTTTGTCTTTAAGGAAATCAATGTCTTTTGTGAAAATATAGTGTTCCCATAAATAGGTGCTAAGCCATGTTCCTCCCATGTTCCAGTTGGCCCAGGATGGATCGCCAGATCCAAAATTACCTACGGGGTTGCTCATGGCCCAAATGTCGGAATTATGACAGGTTACCCAACCTTTGCAGCCATAAAAGGTTTGTGCCGTTATAGTCCCCGTTGTTGATGCATTTTTGATGAAGCTCAGCAATGGCTCACACATCTCTGAAAGATTTGTATTTTCAGCCAGCCAATAGTTCTCCTCTAAGTTGATGTTTGTTGTATAGTTACTGCTCCATGGAGGACGAAGATATGGGTTCCAGATTCCCTGTAAATTAGCAGGAACTCCCATGGTTCGCGAACTGCTGATCAGCAAATAACGACCATACTGGAAATAAAGTATTTCAAGATTTTTATCCTCCTTGCCTTCTGAATAACGTTTAAGCCTTTCGTTGGTCGGTAAATTAGGAGCACCGGTTTTTCCGAGGTTAAGATTTACCCGGTCGAAATATTTCTGATAGTCGGCCAAATGGGATGATTTCAATTCCTGGAAAGATTTCGGGAAGGCTTTTTCCAGTTGATCTTTAGCCAGGTCTTCATCATTAACCCCTTCGGTAGCCGGGTCTTTATCAAATCCGTTGAAACTGGTGGCTATTGATACATATATCAATGCTTCCGAAGCGCCATCCACTTCAAGAGTATTACCGGAAGCAATTATTTTACCATCGATGTTTTTAATTTTCACAAGGGTAGTAAAGCGTGTTCCCCTGGTTTCATCGAATACTATGGCATCTGGAATATTTCCTAAATAGTCAGGAGCTGCATGGACAGGCGCATATCCTTTTGCTTTTAAAACAGATTTTTCGAATGATACATTGTACTTCAATGCGCTTTCGAACCGAATATTAAAATTCAAAGCTGTTTTTTTCGAGCTTGTGAGTTTGATAATCATTACCTGATCGGGGTAAGAAACAAAATATTCGCGTGTGTAAGTAACCCCGTCAATTTCGTACTTTACCTTAGAAACGGCTTCACCAATATTCAACTCGCGATAGTAATCCTGAGGATCGGCAGTTTGCTTAAAATCAATAAATAAGGTACCCAGAGGGCAATACGATTCTGAGTACTTACCCTGAAGTTTATGCTGCAACTGGTCAGCTGATTTATAATTATCATTTTTTAAGGCTTCCCTTATGGCAGGCAGGTTTTTGTATGCCTCCGGATTCATATTTGCATCTACAGGACCACCCGACCATAACGTGGCATCATTCAAAAATATTTTGTCGGAACTGACACCTCCAAATACCGATGCACCCATTTTTCCATTTCCCATCACCAGACTTTCTTCAAAATATCGGGCAGGTTGGTAGTACCAAAGTGTGTTTCCCGATTGTGCAAAAGTGTCGCTTATTTGAAATATAGCGAGAGACAGCGAAACTATAATAATTGCATTTTTCATTTTTATCTTGTAACTGTGTATCAATCTTTTTACATTAAGGCTCAGAAATAAGAGAACGAATACCATCGGCAAGTCTGGAAACGATATCTGAAGCCCGTTCGAGAATAGCACGGTGAGAAGTTGGGTCTGGACCTCCGTAACAACCCGGGAAACAGCAGTATGATACAAATTAAAAGTAAAATAAATGATTTCAGATCGGTCCCTGATTTCAAATACTTATTAATATCCATTTATCCATGCATTTTATTTTCAACATTTTAGACACTGACCTATTTCAAGACCTTAATTCTGACAATCGAAAATGAATAGGGCTCGAGTATCGGATTTACAGTTTTCCCCTTAATTATCAATTCCTGTTCGACCGGACCTATAAGAATGGGTTGTTCCAATGAATTGACATTGTTGAGGTCATCACTTTTCAGAACGATTATTTTGCCTTTTGATCCCAGCTTTTTTGTGCTTTCAAGAACAACATTAGCAGTTTGGGCTTTCTCAGTTGAATTGACCAGTTTCAATATAATTTCATCCGTATTTTTATCAAAAACCGCAGAGGCATACAGCCCATTTTGACCGGTGATCGGTTTGTTTTCCAAAAACATGGGCAAAACCTCTGTCCCCTTGTTATTGGAGAACAATTTCTGCACAAAGTAATTGGCCGTTCCGAACGACTTCAGGTTATCAAACCAGATCAGATCGGGTGTCCATTGCCATGCATCCACATGCGCAAACAGCGGAGCATAGGAACACATATAAATGACATCGGCATTGCGTTCCAAACCGGTCATAAAAGCTGCTTCAGACAGGGCACATTTCCAATTGTTCTGGTTGTCGGGACTGCAGGTAAATTTACTTTGTGCTGCATATTCACCGGCAAATATTTTGAAGCTTTTACGATCGTAGTTGTCATAGCGGGTGGCATTCTGAAAAAACCATTCGGGATTGGCATAATAATGCTCATCAACGATTTGGGCATTTAGTTTTTTTAACTCTTTAGCAGCATAATCAAAATCCTTTCCGGAAGGAGAAGGGCCAGTACCGGTAACAATCTTAATGTTTGGGTACTTTTCTTTAATAGCCTTTACAAATACGGTGTATCGCTCGATATACTGAGTACCCCATTGTTCATTACCAACACCAATAAATTTCATATTGAATGGGGCCGGATGTCCCAATTGCGTCCGTACTTTTCCCCATTTGGAATTAGCTGAACCGTTTGCGAACTCAATTAAATCGAGCGCATCCTGGATGTAAGGATCAAGTTGATCCATCGGGACAACTTCAGCTGTATTGAACTGGCAAGCCATGCCACAGTTCAATATTGGTAACGGTTCTGCACCTATGTCTTCAGCAAGTTGAAAATACTCAAAGAAACCCATACCGAACGATTGAAAATAGTCGGGTGTAAGACGGTGGGCAAATTCGGTATTCCACCGGTTTACTATCAAATGGCGGTCTTCGATATTTCCTATCGTTTTTTTCCATTGATACCGGTTTTCAAGATCCCGGCCTTCAACAATACAGCCACCGGGGAATCGAAGGAACCCGGGTCTCAGATCGGCAAGCAATTGCACCAGATCGGCACGCAGTCCTCCGGGACGGTTTTTCCAGGTATCATCAGGAAAAAGTGAAATTATATCAATGTCAAAAGAACCCTTACCTTCAAACCATAAGTTCAGCTTAGCCTTTGGTTCGGTAGCTGTTGCCACAAAACTAACAGTGTATTTTTTCCACTCCTTTTCTTCCGGAGCCAGGTTGGTTGTTCCTATTACCTCTCCTTTTGGATTCACCAATTCGATCCGCATTTTCAATGGACTGCTCTCCATCTGTCGGGCTAAAATTGAAAAATGATAGGCCATTCCCTTTTTAATTCCCATTCCTCTGAAACCGGCATTTGACAAACCAAAAGATGGTTCTCCTTCAGCAAGGGTAATTCTTGCATAACGTGGGTTGGCAGGATTTGTCTTACTTTGGTTGATAATCAAAATACCAGTTGTAGTATCAGGCTTCAGTATTTTCCAGCCCATCAGGGGTTTATAAAATTCGAACGAACGGTTTTTGACCAGTTCAGCATAGATACCGCCATCGGCAGCAAAATTGATATCTTCAAAGAAAATACCCCACATGGTGGGCTGAACGGAAGAACCGGGTTTGTCAGCATAAACAGATATAAGATTTGGAGATTGAGCCGAATGATTTGCAGATGAATTATTTATAGGTTGCTGAGAATAAACCTGACTTATACAAAGAATAATAATGCTTGCAGTGAGGATTGATTTTATCATAATCTGATTTTTTAATGTATTCTGTAAAGTCCGGCTCCGTGACTAATAATTGTCCGGGTGAATTCATTTGTAAATTTTCCAAGCTTTTCGCCACTCCAAAGATCAGTAATTTCATGAGTACCCGTGAGACCAAGAAGATCAAATTTAACTGTGATGCGGGTACTATCCTTAAATATCGTTTTACTTTCTTCAATCTGCTTGTTATCCTTACTATTAAAGAGGGCCACGTACTTATCACCTGTACCGGGATCGTCTGCTGTCCAGGCGATAAGGTCATTCTCGCTGAAAAGCTGTTTATGATTAATACTATACTGATCTACTTCCAGAACATCCTTGTTTGTAATTAATCCTAAAGTAAACTTATCGTTACTGGGCAGATCTCCTCCAAACATCAGAGGGGAACCGAAAATGGCAAATAGTGACATTAAAGTATATTGTTCATCTTTAGTGAATCCTGTCATACGGGGTTCTCCACGTTCGGCCCTTAATCCGATTTTGCCAAGAGGAAGCATATCGCCATCCGGATAATAGCCTTTCCCACCAAGTCCGGCCCAGCTTTTCAGAACTGCAAACTGATTCTTAAGTGCCGGCCAGTTATCCCAGAAATCATTCGAAGTGCGCCACATATTTACATTTTTCTTCAGGAAATCAATTGTTTCCGGTCTGTCTCCCCCTGGAGAAATGCTTATAACTATTGGTCTTCCGCAATTATCAATAGCTTTTCTCACCATTTCAATTTCAGCGGTGCGACCAGAGAGATCATCAACTTTTACAAAATCAAGTCCCCATGATGCATATAGCTTAAACAGGGAATTGTAGTATTCCTGTGCTCCCGGTTTTCCTGCAACAATAGTGTACATATCTTTGAGCCACATGCACTGACCTTGGGTAGTAAAAATATCCTGGGCTTTGGAAGTGCTTCCAAGTATCGGGGTATAATTCTTGACAGCTATAACAGGTATTCCCCGCATCATATGAATACCGAATTTCAGACCCTTACCATGAATATAGTCGCCCAAAGGCTTAAATCCTTTGCCGTTGGCTGCTGAAGGAAACCGATTTAGAGCAGGAAGGAATCGCCCATAGTTATCTATATTATAAACAGGATCTTTTTCATTATAACCTCCTGATTTATCATTTGCAACATACCATCTTATATCCACTACAATATATTCCCATCCGAACTTCTTCAGATGTGATTCCATATAATCAGCATTTGCTTTAACTTCATCTTCAACTACTGTCGGCCCATAACAATCCCAGCTGTTCCATCCCATAGGCGGTGTTGGCGCCCATTTGTGAAATACCGGTCCACCAGCTTCCATAACAGCTATTTTCTTTGTCTGACATGCACATAGTAACTGAAATGCCAAAAATGCAATAAGAATTTTTTTCATTTTAAATATTGTCAGGTTATTTTTCAGAATAGAAATTGGATAGCGTCATGACGATGAGTAGCTCTATCTATCATTTTACTTCCAGTTTATACCATTTGATTGCATTTTCACTGTAGATCTTTCTGACAACTTCTTTCGGGAGATGCAGCCCTTCGAATGTTCCCCTGAATTTATCGGAAGTCATTCTTTCTTTTGAAGTGAAAAACTTCCAGTCGTCGAGCCAGGTTTCATGTACCCATTTTGCAACCTTTTCGCGAACTGTGGACCCATTATCTGAAAGGTCTGTACCATAAAGAAGCCTGTCCTGATACTTAATACAAAAATTCCGGACTCTCCCGCGGTCTTTTGCTGACTGATACTGCAGGTGGCAAATGCGGGCAGCCATGTCAACAACCATATTCGGAAATTTATCCAGCCTTTTTGCAAGCTCATCAACATTCCATTCAAGGCTGCCAAGGTGACAACCTATAAATTTAAGATCAGGATGCAATTCGAGAAGATGGTCGCGGGCATTTATCTGATCTTCGTATGAAGGATATTCAGGATGGATGAACATATGATATTTCGGATTTTCAGCAAAATAGCTGCTGTCGCTGCTTACTGTCATTTCACTTAATGGCAACCAGCAATTGCGGGGTTCTCCAAGATGACCTGTAATTGGCAGATTCTTACTTATGATAAAATCAATTACTGGCTTTAATGCAGGATCGTCAATCATAATGAACTTTCCATTCTTGTCTCTTTCTGTCATTCCGATGTTTTTCCAGAGCTTTACAGAAACTGCACCTCCTGAGATATTATTATTCAGATGAGCAATAGCTTTTCTACTCCATACGGATGTTCCCCAACCAGCCGTATCGAAATAAAAAGTACCGCTATAGAAAGTTTTTCCCGGATATTTTTGTTTCGAAATAAGCGCCCAATCTAGTTGTTGTTTAACTGAATTTGAGTCCGAATGGTCCACATTCAAAGTAATGAGCCTGAAATTATCCTGCATTGCCTGATCTTCAAAGAATCCCTTATCACTGTTAATGTGAACGTGAGCATCGATTTTCAGAACTGACTGGTAATCTTCAGATGTATAATAATTGGTTTGGCACCCGGTGAATGCCAATAATGAAACTATGAAAAAAATAGTGAGGGTTTTCATCTGATTTAAATAGTTGATAGAGAATAAATATAAATAAAAAAAGGAAGATCACAAAGAATATTCCGTGCTCTTCCCAAATCAATTTAATACAGATAAAAATTCCGTTATATCTATTTAGGCATTACAACATATGGTGTAGCATTCAGAAAATCAAGGCTTTTCTGGCAACTTGTAAACTGGTCGAAGTTATACTCTTCAACCTCAACAATACCATATTGCATCCCTGATTTTGCAGCGTCTCCCCATATGGTAGCGAAATCCATAAACGTACCGGTACCAACTTCTTTTTTATCTTTTATGTGCCAAAGCTCAAAACGACCCGGATATTTGTTAAAGTAATCGACTGGATTTGCTCCACCCATCACTGCCCAGTAAAGATCCATTTCAAAGGTAACTTTTTGGGGATCGGTATTTGTTAGCATGAAATCATAAATTGTTTGTCCTTCAAGTTTGGTAGAAAATTCTCTATCATGATTATGGTAACCGAACTGAATACCTTTGCCTTTGCATTTTTCACCAATCTTGTTAAAATAGTCACAATAAAGCTTCAGAGTATCGAGACTACGATACGCTTCATCTCCCATAAATGGCTGAATAAGGAATTTTGCACCTGCAGCAACATGAGCATCAATACAAGCATCCCACCAAGCCATGGTCTTTCCCAAGTTAGCAGAATCAGGCAGGCTCTGACCTACGTGAGAGCTTAATATTGTCAGACCATTAGATAGGCAAAGTGCTTTAAAAGCTGCAGGTTCCATACCATAAAGTTTTCCGTTGTCATAATTTGCGGGCTCAACAAATTTATAACCCATTTTACCCACTTTAGCTATTGCAGCAGGTACATTCTTCATAATGGAATCACGAATGGAATACAACTGCAACCCTATGTTTTTCTGAGGTTTTGCTGTGAATGAATAAATGGTGGAAAAGATAAGGCCGGTAACGACCATTAAAAGGACAATCGAAATAATACTTCTTTTTTTCATTTTGAACAGGTTTAGATTTAAATGTCTTATGTTTAATAATTCTGAATTTCTAAGTCCTTAATTTTTAATTAATTAAAATCAACTAAATTATGTAGTAAAAGTAGAAATTATTTAATTTTTCCCAAATTAAATCTTTGAAAGTTTCAATCTTTGTGGAACTAAAGTAAGTTATTCTGAGATGAATTTCAGTAATGGTATTAAAATTGGTTGACCTTTCTCAGCCGTATATGAGACATTTGTCTGTTTAACATTATCCCCATCGTGGCTCTGTTCCCCTATTACTGTACCATGTACATAAGGATTTACTTTACTGATAAATACAAGGGCACGTTCCTTTGCTTCGGGAGAAAAATTAACAAACTGCGGATAAACTACACTGATTATTTCTTCAAGCCCTGAATTGGTTGTAAAAATAACACCTTTCATATTGACATTCGTCTCTCCATTTTGAACCATTACCACTGTACCTCCGGAAGGGATCCAATTCAGCCAGTTCATCTCATCACCTGCATTTTTTTCACTCCCCTTCTTAATAATTGCGTCTGAATAGAATTTTTTCAATCCTTCCTTAAAAAGTGGCGGGAGTTTAGTACTGTTAATATATCCGGATATTAACCGGCAATTATTATAATGGTCAATACTGAAATTATAATCATCGGCGATAAGATGACCATCAGAATTAGACAGCTGAGCAACAAATAGATCTATCAGCACATTGAATTCAATTGATGTAGTATCGATTGATGGATTGTTTTTAATTATATAATCTTTCATTACCCTAGTATATCCTGGTTTATCAGAATGACCAAGGTTAAATTCATCAATAGTCACTTTTATCTCACGGGGAACCTCATCGAGCCTGTTACCATTAAGTACTATTTTGGATACGGAGATTCTTCCCTCGTCCTTAAGAACCGGTTCAACTATTATAGAATTGTCGGTCCCTATTTCTTCCGCCTCAATATCAAATGTTCCGGAAGTAAGTCCGCTTGCCGACACAGAGATATGTATCTTACCTGGTTTTCCTGTCGACCTGATAACATTTGATACAGGCATATCCATATACCATATGCCATCCAACTCGTGGTGTTTGTTAATATCTGATTCATAAATTGATGGCCCAACCAGGGTTGCAGGTCCCGATAAAGTCCATTTTATTGTATTATTAGCACCATAGACATGATTACCATGTGAATCGAGAATGTCGGCAGTGATAATAACGACAGTGCCACGGTCAACCCTTATCTTGTCTTGTGACCCGGTCAGAACTATCTTTGCAGGCCGCTCTGCCATGACTATCTCGGTTTTGACTGATTTCCCTTCTTTAGATGCCACAGCACTTATCGTCCCTGCTTCAACATGTATATTGTTGAAGGTAACACTATGGAAATTTGACTGGTCAAGCAATTTATATCCCTTGCTTACTCCATTGACAAAAAGCTCTACTTTATCACAGTTAGAGTTTACAACGATATCTTTCAATTGATCAATATATTGTGATCTCCAGTGATGCGGCTGAATAAATACCATTGGATTTTTGCCATAAGTGGCCTGCCAGAAATAATAAGCATACTTAGGGACCCTATAGACATCCACATATCCTTCGGGATTAACATGAATTAGCGGTGAATTAAAATAATCACAATCAGCTCCATAATCTTCATAGAGCCAGGTACAGAGATTTCCGTTTCCGAACTTCTCACTGGCTTTGAGCATATTCTGTTGATGCTCTTCTGTCCCGCTCTGCTGATAATCAGTTGGTTCCAGGTCCTTGACATCTTTATTGTACCACCCTCGGATTGTACATCTAAGAAGGTTTTCTATTGGAAGGTTTTCATCAGTATGTTTAATAAAAGCTCCTGCAGAACCATTAGTAACCTTACGGGCAGTCAATATTCTGGTAGTATCTTCTGCAACCGCAAATTTTGAATCGACAGCATGGTTTGTCTCGTTACCCATACTCCATAACATTATACTCGGATGGTTTCGGTCGCGACGGATCATCTCCTTCATCTGCTGTTCCTGAACCTCAACGGAGAATTCCTGGTTCAAAATACTTGGGGTTTCCTCATCTGTTATAATTCCGTATTTATCGGTAAGGTCATAAACAAGCTTGTCGTTTGGATAATGTCCTGTTCTAATGAAGTTATAATTAAGGTTTTCAGCTATATCTTTATAATCCATTTCTGTTATCCATTTTGGTATGGCATCACCCAGCCAGGGATATTCCTGTTGACGGTTTCCTCCATGGATCACCATTTTTTTACCATTCACATAGAGAAGATTATCTTTATAATTCCACATAAACCAACGAAAACCCAAAGGACAAGAATAGACATCAGTCACAGTTTTTTCATTAAGGACATGAGAATAAACTTTGTAGAGGTATGGATCATCATTTGACCATAAATGCGGATTTTTTATGGGTTTGCTGGTCTGATCGAATTTATACAGTTGGCCAGGATCTATTACAGCTTCCGATTTCATTACCTGTATAACTTTATCAGTAGCATCGGCAATAGAAGTTTGTAAAGTACAGGTTTCCTTTTGCACATTATCATTTTTTACCCATGTCAGTACTCTTACAACACCCTCTTTTTCTGAAATCTGAGGTGTTGTTACAAACGTTCCTCCCTCATGGCTTGCCGCACCCTGCATAGGAATGAAAAGCTTATCTTTCAGAATCAGCGTAACATCGCGGTAGATACCTCCATAGACATCAAAATTGGTTGCTGCCATAGGAGGTATCCTAAACTCATCTTTCTGACGGTTATTTACTGCAACAGCAAGAACATTATCTTCACCAGGTTTTACAATTTCTGTAATATCAAAATCAAAAGAGCCATAACCTCCTTTATGATCACCCAGATATTTACCATTAAGCCATACTTTACAATATTTCTGTACGCCTTCAAACTCAATAAAAACTTTCCGGTCAGAATATTCCCGGTTAACAGAAAAGTGCTTACGATACCAGCCCCAACCCATCCACCAATAAGGGTTATCTGTTTCCGAAGCATTTCTGATAAAAGGATGAAGCTCTCCAGTAGTTTCATAAGTGCTCCAGGTATGAGGGATGCTTATAGCCAGCCATCTGGAATCGTCGAATCCAGGAGCTTCATACCCTTTTTTTTCTGAGAGCCCGGGGAAATAATTGAATGTCCATTGGGAATTAATTATCTTTTCAATTCTATGACTTTTCTGATTTTCTACTGGTTTCTTCTGTGAAAATGAAACAGAAAAGAAAAACAATATCAAGAACATGAGGGCGATAATTTTCATTGTCAGGGTGTTAGAAGAATCTAAATTCAATGTCTAAGATAATAAATATTTAGAATATGAAAAATAGGATTGAGATAATTCGAAATATGAAATCAATTGATCTGAATAAAAATTTGCTATTAATGGGAAATACAAACTAGTCGTTTACCAGTAGCGGTTTTTAGTGTTGTAGAAAAATGATAATCCAATGCCCTTTCTTTCTACGATACTATATTACCTACGCATAATTGTTAATTATGTGGTATTTAGTTGAATTGCTCCCGGATTCATAGTATTACCCCCCCTTAGAGTGGTAAAGGATTCGAAAAATAATTACCAAAAAGAAGAAAAACAGCACTTTTTCTTTGATATATTAAAAATATAGGTACATTTGTCCGTCAATTTATAATAAAACANNAGCTTTCCGGGAAACCGGGAAGCTTTTTTTTTAATATGATTATTAAAATGAAGAAACAGATCAGAAGCTCAAAGACAACAACCGGCAGGAATATGGCAGGGGCAAGAAGCCTGTGGCGCGCCAACGGGATGAAGGAAGAACAAATGGGAAAACCAATTATTGCCGTTGTAAATTCATTTTCACAATTTGTACCCGGTCATGCTCATCTTCATGAGATTGGTCAGGTTGTCAAAAAGGAGATCGAGAAGAGAGGTCTCTTTGCTGCCGAATTTAACACAATTGCTATCGACGATGGAATTGCAATGGGTCATGCAGGAATGCTCTACTCTCTCCCATCAAGAGAATTAATTGCTGATAGTGTTGAATATGTCTGCAATGCACATCTTGCGGATGCCATGATCTGTATAAGCAACTGCGATAAGATTACTCCCGGTATGCTGATGGCAGCTATGAGAATTAATATTCCAGTCGTTTTTGTTTCAGGAGGGCCCATGGAGGCCGGACGTTTTAATAACAAGTATCTCGATCTCGTTGATGCCATGGTTGCTGGCGCTGATGACTCAATAAGCGATAAAGATCTGTATGAGATCGAAAAATCTGCCTGTCCTACATGTGGTTCTTGCTCGGGTATGTTTACGGCAAATTCAATGAATTGTCTGACAGAGACACTGGGGCTTTCGCTTCCCGGGAATGGTACTATTGTCGCTACTCACAGTAACAGAGTAAAGCTTTTTGAAAAAGCAGCCGGATTAATTGTCGATCTGGCAGAGAGATATTACAATGATGGCGACGATTCTGTTCTACCACGTTCAATAGCAACTAAGGAAGCATTTATGAATTCAATGTCGATTGATATTGCTATGGGTGGATCTACAAATACGGTTCTTCATCTTCTTGCAATAGCGCAGGAGGCAGGTGTCAATTTCACAATGCAGGATATTGATGAACTTTCACGTAAAATACCCAATATATGCAAGGTAGCCCCAAGCTCACAATATCATATTCAGGATGTTAACCGTGCAGGTGGTATTCTGGGTATAATGGGTGAACTGGAGCGTGGTAACCTGATAGACACCTCAGTAAAACGTGTGGATTATCCGACTCTTCACGAGGCAGTTTCAGATTGGGATATTAAGGGAACCAAAGCACAACCGGCAGCTTTCGAGATTTATAAAAGTGCCCCTTCAATGGGAAAAAACCTGAGGATGGGTTCACATAACACTATGTATAAAGAACTTGACACTGACAGGGAAAAAGGATGTATCAGATCCGTCGAATATCCCTACAACAAGGATGGTGGCCTTGCTGTACTTTTTGGGAATATTGCACGGAAAGGGTGCATAGTTAAAACCGCAGGCATTGATACTTCGCTGTTTTCATTCACCGGAAATGCAGTGATATTTGAATCCCAGGATGATGCCGCCGAAGGAATCCTGAAAGGGGTTGTTAAAGCTGGAGATGTGGTAGTAATCAGATATGAAGGTCCAAAGGGAGGCCCAGGTATGCAGGAGATGCTTTACCCAACTTCATACATCAAATCCAAAGGTCTTGATAAAAAATGCGCACTCATAACCGATGGAAGATTTTCAGGAGGCACCTCTGGCTTGTCTATTGGTCATGTATCACCGGAAGCAGCATCAGGTGGAGAGCTTGCTCTGATCAGAACCGGTGATCGGATTGAAATAGATATTAGCGGAAGAAAAATAAATGTCCTTCTATCTGATGCAGAATTAAAATTAAGACAAAATGAAGAAGAATTAAAAGGAGACAAAGCTTATAAACCTGAAAATCGTGACCGTGTAATTTCATCAGCATTGAAAGCTTATGCCGCCAACGTAAGTTCCGCAGATCTGGGAGCAATAAGGCTGATATAAGGTGCAGGGTACAGGTTACAGGGCACAGGGAAAAAGATAAAAGACAAAAGTAAAATAGGAAGGCTTTAAAGTCCCTCTCCCCTGGGAGTGTGATTTAGGGAGATGCAAAATAACATAACAAGACTACAAAACATATGAAGACTGAACAGGAAAAAGAACAAGCAACGCTGGAAATCAACGGGCAGGAACATATTACTGGAGCAGAGGCTATACTGGAGTGCCTTATTGCAGAAGGTGTGGATACTATTTTTGGTTATCCGGGCGGCGCAATAATGCCTATATATGACAAACTTATGGATTATGAGGATAGGCTTCGTCATATTCTGACACGTCATGAACAGGGAGCAGCACATGCCGCGCAGGCATACGCCATGGTTACAGGCAGACCAGGTATTTGTTTTGCTACTTCAGGACCGGGGGCCACGAATCTAGTCACAGGAATTGCCAATGCATTTCTTGACTCAGTTCCGGTTGTATTCATTACTGCACAGGTGGTGTCTAATCTTATCGGCACAGACGCATTTCAGGAAACTGATATTATTGGAGTTTCAATGCCGGTTACAAAATGGAACTGCCAGGTAAAGAAACCACAGGATATACCTGATAAAATTGCAAAGGCTTTCTATATCGCAAAATCTGGTCGGCCAGGGCCGGTTCTTATTGATATAACAAAAGATGCGCAGCTTGAAAAACTTAATTTCAGGTACAAAAAATGTGAGTATATCAGAAGTTATAATCCTCACATTCCACTTCATACCAAGGCAATAGAATCAGCTGCAATAATGATAAACCATGCTGAAAAACCACTTATACTTGCCGGTCATGGAGTATTGATTTCAGGGGCAGAAGATGAGCTGAAGGCATTTGCTGAAAAAACAGGAATACCTGTTGCATCAACTCTACTTGGACTTTCCGGTTTCCCTTCCGATCATCGTCTGTTCACCGGAATGCTTGGTATGCATGGCAACTACGGACCAAATCTTCTGACTAATGAGGCGGACCTTATAATAGCAATAGGAATGCGGTTCGATGACCGCGTCACCGGAAATCTTAAAAAATATGCGAAGAAAGCAACCATAATTCATATTGAGATTGATGAAGCAGAGATAAATAAAAATGTCATAGTAGATGTCGAAATAAACAATGATGCGAAAGATGTCCTTAATCATCTTATTTCTATGGTTAAAGAAAATTCTTTTGAAAAATGGATAAGAGAATTCAGGATTTGTGATAAAACTGAATACGAGAAAGTCATAAAACCAGAAACAAAACCCGAAAAAGGTGAGTTAAGAATGGGCGAAGTCGTAAGTCGGGTCTCGGAACTGACGAAAGGCGAAGCAATTATTGTTACCGATGTAGGACAGAATCAGATGTATGCTGCACGGTATTATAAATTCAGACATCCGAACAGTCTGGTCACTTCAGGTGGAATGGGAACAATGGGATTCGGACTCCCGGCAGGAATGGGCGCCAAAATAGGGAGACCCGATAAAGAAGTTATTACTTTCGTTGGTGATGGAGGTTTCCAGATGACAATACAGGAGTTGGGGACTATAATGCAATATAATGTACCTGTCAAAATAATTGTACTCAACAATAATTACCTGGGCATGGTGCGACAATGGCAGGATATGTTTTTCGATAAAAGATATGCTTCAACAGAGCTTGTAAATCCTGACTTTGTAATGATTGCAAAGGCATATAATATCCCGGGAAAAAAAGTTTCAAAGAGAGAGAATCTCAAAAGTGCACTTGAAGAAATGCTTGCTTCAAAGGGTCCGTATCTTCTTGACATTGTAATTGAGAAGGAGGGAAATGTATTCCCAATGGTAGAACCGGGATCATCAGTTTCCGAAGTAAGATTAACGTATTAAAAATAAACCTTCGTATATCTCTTTGTCAGTTCTTAAAAATTGTTACACGGAGAACCACAGAGAAAAGATAAAACATAATAATATGAAACAGGAATTTACAATATCGCTATTCACTGAGGACCACATAGGTATCCTTGGCCAGATAACAATAATATTAACAAGAAGGCAGATAAATATTGACAGTTTCACAGCGTCTGAATCTGCGGTAAAAGGAGTGTACCTGCTCACAATCGTTGTAAAGACTACAAGTGAAATGATCCAGAAAGTGGCTAGACAAATGGAAAAGCTTATTGATGTTTTAAAAGTTTTTGTGCATACCTCCGACCAGATTATTTATCAGGAGATTGCACTTTTCAAGGTTACAACAAACGGATTGATGTCGGGTAATGTTATTGATCATATTGTACGAGCCCATAATGCCCGAATTCTTGAAGTTTCACCTGAGTACATGGTAATTGAAAAAACCGGACATAAGACAGAGATAGCTGAATTACTTGCCCAGCTTGAACCCTTTGGTCTATTACAGTTTGCAAAATCAGGCAGAGTAGCTATAACCAAGCAGGTTAAAGAGCTGACTTCATATCTTAAGGAGATGGATGAAGCAAACCGTTTTAAAACAGAACCAACACTTAATTAAAAACCAGTATTAATCACATATTTAATATTTAAGATCATGGCAAAAATTGATTTTGGCGGCGTCGTCGAAAATGTAGTTACAAGAGAAGAGTTTTCACTTTCAAAAGCCCGCGAAGTACTTAAAAATGAGGTCGTCGCTGTTATCGGGTATGGTGTTCAGGGACCTGCCCAGGCAATGAATATGAAAGATAACGGTATAAATGTAATTGTCGGACAGGCACCTGAGTTCAAAGCCGACTGGGATAAAGCACTTAAAGATGGCTTTGTTCCCGGGAAAACTTTGTTTCCTGTTGAGGAAGCTGTAAAAAAAGGTACAATAATTCAATACCTGGTTTCGGATGCTGCTCAGCGTATACTATGGCCCAAACTTAAACCATGTCTTAAAAAAGGAGATGCACTATATTTTTCTCACGGATTTTCGATTACCTATAAGGAACATACAGGTGTTATTCCCCCAGCTTTTGTTGATGTTATTCTGGTTGCTCCAAAAGGGTCAGGAACCAGTGTGAGACGTAATTTCCTGGCAGGTGCAGGTATAAACTCAAGCTTTTCTGTTTTTCAGGATTTTACCGGGAGAGCCGAAGAGCGTACAATTGCCTTAGGAATTGCTATTGGTTCCGGTTATCTCTTCCAAACAACTTTTGAACAGGAGGTTTACAGTGATCTGACGGGTGAGCGTGGCGTTTTAATGGGTGCTCTCGCAGGAATTATGGATGCACAGTACCAGGTACTCCGCGAAAATGGACATTCTCCGTCTGAAGCATTTAATGAAACCGTTGAAGAGCTGACCCAGAGCCTGATAAGACTTGTTGATGAAAAAGGGATGGACTGGATGTATGCTAACTGCAGCGCAACAGCCCAGCGTGGGGCACTTGACTGGCGTCCAAAATTCAAAGCAGCAACTCTTCCTGTCTTCACCGACCTATATAATAAGGTAAAATCAGGAGAAGAATGTGTGAGAGTACTTAAGTCAACCAGTGCTGACAATTATAAACAGGTGCTTGATGCTGAATTGCATGAACTTGGTAATTCCGAGATGTGGAGGGCAGGCGCTGCAGTGAGGAAACTGAGACCAGTGAAATAATAATCTTATACAAATAATTTATAGATATGGACGATAAGGTAATTATTTTCGATACCACCCTCCGGGATGGAGAACAGGTGCCTGGGTGCCAGTTAAATACAATTGAAAAAATTGAAGTTGCCCAGGCCCTAGAAGCTCTCGGGGTCGATGTTATTGAAGCCGGATTCCCCATTTCAAGTCCCGGAGATTTCAAATCGGTAGTCGAAATTTCAAAAGCTGTCTCAATCCCTGTGATATGTGCTCTTACCCGCGCTGTTAAGAAAGATATCGAAGTCGCAGCAGAGGCTCTTCAATATGCAAAAAGGAAGAGGATACACACAGGTATCGGCACTTCCGACTTCCATATCAAATATAAAATAAAGACAACTCCTGAAGAGATCCTTAAAAGGGCTGCAGATGCAGTTAAATATGCAAGAAAATTTGTTGATGATGTTGAGTTTTATGCTGAAGATGCAGGCAGAAGTGAGAATGAATACCTTGCAAAAGTTATCGAAACCGTAATAAAAGCAGGAGCTACTGTTGTAAATATTCCTGACACAACTGGTTATTGTCTGCCTGAGGAATACGGTCAGAAGATAAAATATCTCACAGAACATGTTCCCAATATTGATAAAGCCACCATCTCGACACATTGCCATAATGATCTGGGTATGGCAACTGCCAATACAATGATGGGTATTGTGAATGGAGCCAGACAGGTTGAAGTGACAATTAATGGTATCGGGGAGAGAGCCGGAAACACTGCCCTTGAAGAGATCGTTATGATAATTAAAAGTCACCATGACCTTAAACTTAGAACTGACATCAATTCAAAACTGATATTTAGCACCAGCAGGCTTGTCTCAACTCTTATGAGCATGCCAGTGCAGGCTAATAAAGCTATTGTAGGGAGAAACGCATTTGCTCATTCTTCGGGAATTCATCAGGATGGTGTTCTTAAGTACAGGGAAAATTATGAAATAATTGATCCGGTTGAGGTTGGTATAAGGGAGTCATCAATAATCCTTACAGCCCGTAGTGGCAGGGCTGCTCTTAATCACCATCTTGAATTACTCGGATTCAATTTTGGAAAAGATGAGATTGATGATATTTACCATCGGTTCCTTCTGCTTGCCGACAAGAAAAAAGAGATTAATGATGAAGATATAAGAATTCTTGCAGGAGTTGTTTTCCAGGGCGAAAAATCACTTAAGCTCGATCTTCTTCAGGTTTCATGCGGAAAATCATTAATTCCTGTCGCTACTGTTGGTATAAAGATTAATGGGGAAGTACATTTCTCAACAGCTTCCGGCAACGGACCTATTGATGCGGCATTCACGGCAGTAAAACAGCTGATAAGCAAAACTGTGCATCTCGAAGAATTTCTGATTCAGGCTATTACCAAAGGAAGTGATGATCTCGGTAAAGTACATATACAGGTTGAACACCAGGGAAAGATCTATTATGGTTTTTCTGCAAACACCGATATTATTACTGCTTCAGTTGAAGCCTTTATCGATGCTCTTTCAAAGATTAAATAACACCTCGGTGAAACTCTGTGAGCCCTCCGTAATCTCTGTGTAAGTTCTTAATATTTAGTTACACGGAGACACACAGAGGAGACACAGAGGGCCACAGGGAAAAACAAATACTTTATAAATGAAGTCAAAAACACTTTTCGACAAAATCTGGGACAGCCATGTAGTGCGATCCATTGAAAATGGACCTGATGTCCTTTACATCGACAGGCACTACATCCACGAAGTTACCAGTCCACAGGCTTTTAATGGTCTGAAGGAACGGGGTATTCCGGTTTTCAGACCAGGCAAAACTCTTGCCACTGCCGACCATAATATACCAACTAAAAACCAGCATCTTCCAATTCATGATCAATTATCAAGAAATCAGGTTGAAAGACTGACAGAGAATTGCCAAAAGTATGGTATTGAGTTATTTGGTCTGAACGATCCGAAAAATGGAATTGTCCATGTCATTGGTCCTGAACTGGGATACACTTTACCCGGCATGACAATAGTCTGTGGTGACAGCCATACATCAACCCATGGAGCATTTGGTACTATAGCATTTGGCATCGGGACGAGCGAGGTTGAGATGGTACTGGCAACTCAATGTATTCTTCAGCCAAAACCAAAAAAGATGAGGATTACACTCGATGGTGAACTTCATAAAGGAGTGACTTCCAAAGATATAATCATGCACATTATTTCCGAGATCTCGGCCAGCGGGGCAACAGGTTATTTTATTGAGTATTGCGGTTCTGCAATCAGAAAACTTAGCATGGAAGCCCGGATGACAATCTGCAATATGAGTATCGAAATGGGTGCCAGAGGCGGTTTAATAGCCCCTGATGAAACTACATTCGAATATTTGAAAAAACTATCTTCAATTCCCGGAATTAAAGACATTAATTCATCGGTCAATGAATGGAAAAAATTGCAGAGTGATTTTGATGCTCTTTTTGACCGTGATCTGAAATTTGATGCCGGTTTAATAAAACCTATGATCACTTATGGTACAAACCCTGGTATGGGAATGGCAATTGATGATTCAATTCCTATGTCAGACGCGATAGGTAATCAAGCCTCATCTTCATTTATTAAATCGCTTGATTATATGGGTTTTAAACCTGGGATGAAGCTTCTTGGACTTTCGGTAGATTATGTTTTTATCGGTAGTTGCACAAATGGCAGAATAGAAGATTTCAGGGCATTTGCACAGATAATCAGGGGAAGGAAGAAAGCAGGTAACATCACGGCTTTAATCGTCCCTGGTTCAAAAAAGGTTGAAGATCAGATGGTTGCAGAAGGCTTGATAGAACTCTATAAAAATGCTGGCTTTGAGGTAAGGCAGCCAGGATGCTCTTCCTGTCTGGCCATGAACGAAGATAAAATTCCACAAGGGAAATATGCTGTTTCAACATCTAACAGGAACTTTGAAGGGAGACAAGGTCCTGGTTCCAGAACATTGCTTGCGAGTCCGCTTACAGCAGCTGCAGCAGCAATAACCGGTAGGATAACCGATCCACGGGAATTTATAACTGAAGAAAAAAAAGTTAAAAAATAATCCGATATGCCAAAAGTTAAATTTGATATATTAGAATCAACGTGTGTCCCTCTGCCGTTTGAAAATATTGATACCGATCAGATTATCCCGGCAAGGTTTTTAAGCGCTACCTCAAGACAAGGATTCGGAGATAACCTTTTTCGCGACTGGAGATATAAAAAAAACGGTGAGAAAAACAATGAATTTGTTCTGAACAATCCTAAATTCAATGGGAAAGTGCTTGTTGCCGGTAAAAATTTTGGAAGCGGTTCAAGTCGGGAACACGCAGTATGGGCTATTTTTGATTATGGTTTCAGGGCTGTTGTATCTAGTTTTTTTGCTGATATTTTCATGAACAATGCCCTTAATAATGGTCTTCTTCCAATAGTAATCTCCGATGATCTATTGAAAAAGCTTCACGGCATGATTCAAATAGATCCTGGCACAAAAGTTAAAATAGATCTTGAAAAACAGACGTTTACGATATTGTCTGCAGGTGATTCAGTTAAATTCGCGATCAATCCTTATAAAAAGGAATGCCTGCTTAAAGGGTTGGATGATATTGACTTTTTATTGAGTATGAAGAGTCAGATAACCAGTTATGAAAATAACAAAAGCCTTGTAAAATGAGAGTTGAAATAATGGATACTACCCTCAGGGATGGGGAACAGACGCAGGGAGTGTCATACTCTCCACTCGAAAAGCTCCACGTTGCCAAGCTTCTTCTGAAGGATCTTAAAGTCGACAGGATTGAAGTAGCTTCGGCACGCGTTTCTTCAGGAGAGTTTGAGGCTATAAGACAAATAACTGACTGGGCACGTCATAATAATCTCCACAGAAAAGTAGAAGTCCTTGGTTTTGTCGATGGCGATGTCTCTTTAAACTGGATAGATGATGCAGGAGGAAAGGTTATCAATCTTCTTTGTAAAGGGTCACTCCGCCATCTTGAAAAACAGTTGAGAAAAACACGGGAAAAGCATGTTTATGAAATTAAGGACATAATCAGGAAAGCTGAAAGCCGGGATATGGAAGTAAATATTTATCTCGAAGACTGGTCGAACGGAATGATACATTCCGAGGAATATGTGTTTTATCTACTTGATTCTCTGAAGGATGAATATATCCGAAGATTCATGCTTCCCGATACCCTGGGTATCCTTAACCCGGAACAGACCTTCAACTTCTGTAAAAAAATTATTGACCGGTATCCTTCACTCCATTTTGATTTTCATGCACATAATGATTATGACCTGGCAGTCGCCAACGTCTTTTCGGCTGTAAAAGCAGGAATAAAAGGTATACATACTACTATTAACGGACTAGGAGAAAGAGCTGGAAATGCACCTCTTTCAAGCGTAATTGGAGTACTTCGTGATCTGACTAAAACAGAGACAGGGATAAATGAATTCGAGATAACCAAAGCAAGTAAAATAGTTGAGACATTTAGCGGAATACGGATACCAGTAAATAAACCGGTTATCGGTGAGAATGTATTTACTCAAACCTCAGGAGTTCATGCTGACGGAGACAGTAAAGACAACCTGTATTATAATAGTCTGCTCCCTGAAAGATTCGGCAGAAAAAGAAAATATGCCCTTGGAAAACAATCAGGTAAGGCAACTATCAGGAAAAACCTTGAAGAATTCGGGCTGTTTCTAAATCCTGAATCACTCACTAAAGTGACCCAGCGAGTTATCGAACTCGGTGATAAAAAAGAGAATGTGACTACTGAGGACCTTCCATTTATTATCGCTGATGTGCTCGGCAGCGAACAAATCAATTACAAGATCTTTATAAAAAATTATTCCCTCTCCCTCTCCTATGGTTTGAAACCGTTTGCGAGTGTCCTGATCGAGATTGACGGTAATTTGTATCAGGAAACATCATCCGGCGATGGACAGTATGATGCATTTATGAAAGCACTACGAATAATTTATGACAAACTCGGGAAACAGTATCCGATACTAACAGATTACCAGGTATCTATACCTCCGGGAGGTAAAACTGACGCTTTTGTGGAAACTGTTATTACATGGGATTATAATGGGAAGGAATTTAAAACCAGGGGATTTGATGCTGACCAGACTGAATCAGCTATAAAAGCGACAGAAAGAATGCTGAATATTATTGAGAATATTGAACTGAAAACAATTACAAATAAAAAATTAATAGACGTAGCTCATGGAATTTAATATAGCTGTGTTACCAGGCGACGGTATAGGACCTGAGATAATTGACCAGGCAAAAAAAGTAATTGGCGCCGTCGGACAAAAGTTTAAGCACAACTTTAATTTTAAGCACGGTTTAGTCGGAGCTATTGCTATTGATAAAACAGGGAATCCTTTACCTGAAGAGACACTCGATCTTTGCAAGTCGTCCAACGCAGTTCTTTTTGGAGCTATTGGCGACCCGAAATACGATAACAATCCTGCTGCGAAAATTCGTCCAGAGCAGGGTCTGCTTGCATTGAGGAAAGAACTTGGATTATATGCAAACGTTCGCCCTGTTTCAACCTTTCCATCATTAATTGATAAATCTCCGTTAAAGAAAGAGATAGTTCAGGGGGTTGATATTATGATGATAAGGGAGCTTACCGGAGGTATCTATTTTGGAAAACCGCAGGGAAGATCCGAGGATGGAAATACTGCTTATGATTCATGTGTTTACAGCAGGTACGAGGTCGAAAGAGTTGTGAAGCTTGCATGTGAGTATGCGATGAATCGCTCAAAAAGAATAACTGTTGTAGATAAGGCTAATGTACTTGCAACATCCAGACTTTGGCGTGAAACAGCCGTCAATGTAGCCAAAGAATATAATGAGCTTACCATGGACTTCATGTTTGTAGATAATGCAGCCATGCAACTTATTCAGAATCCTCGCAGGTTTGATGTAATCGTAACAGAAAATATGTTTGGAGATATTCTTTCAGATGAAGCAAGTGTTCTGACAGGCTCTCTGGGTTTGCTGCCGTCTGCATCCATTGGACACCTAACATCAGTTTTTGAACCGATACATGGCTCTTATCCACAGGCTGCCGGGAAAAATATTGCTAATCCGCTTGGAACAATATTATCTGCTGCAATGATGTTCGATCTGGCTTTTAATTTGAAAACAGAGGCTGATATCATAAGAAACGCTGTTGAAAAATCCATTGAAGCTGATTATGTCACCGAAGATCTTAACAGAACCCATCCAAAATCGACTTCGGATGTAGGTGACTGGATTGCTGATTATGTTTCAAAAAGTTAAATAGATATTTATATTATAATTATTAAAAAAACATTATCTTTGCATTAATAATTTAAAGAAATGTACCACAAATCAACTTTATATCATCATTTTCATCTTTGCTTTCAGGCGAGGTGATAGTGATATGTATGTAAATAACGATATCATAAACCCGTCTGAGCAGATCAGGCGGGTTTTTATTTTCCCTGCAGTTTTGCTCAGACACAAATGAAAAGAGAAAAATGAGTGAACTGAAAATTGCGATTCAAAAGAGTGGACGGCTTAGCGAAAATTCTAAAAAGCTATTGGAAGAATGCGGCATCAAATTCTCCAATGGTATCAGCGTCCTTAAAACCACTGCCAGAAATTTTCCGGTAGAGCTTCTGTTTCTTCGGGATGATGATATTCCCCAATATGTGGAGCAACAAGTTGCTGACATTGGCATCCTGGGCGAAAACATGGTATTTGAGAAGAATAAGGATGTTTTAATAATAGAACAGCTTGGGTTTGCACAATGCAGACTGAGTCTTGCCATTCCAAAAGAAGAGAAATATGATGGTTTAGGTTATTTCATGAATAAGAAAATTGCAACAAGCTACCCGCATATTCTTACCGGCTTTCTTAAGAAAAATAAAATAACTGCTGAGATCGAAGAGATCAGTGGCAGTGTGGAAATAGCTCCTGGTATAGGTCTTGCAAATGCAGTATGTGACATAGTAAGTTCAGGCAGCACCCTGCTTACCAATGGTTTACATGAAGTAGAAACCATACTTAAAAGCCAGGCAGTTATTATCGGGAACAAAAACCTGAGTCCTGAAAAACAGACGATACTGAACAACTTACTTTTCCGGATCAGGGCAGTCAAAAACGCGAAAGAGAATAAATATATATTACTCAATACCCCCGAGTCGGCAATTAAAAAAATATGCAATATACTTCCTGGTATGAAAAGCCCTACCATAGTACCATTGGTAGAAAAAGGCTGGTACAGCCTGCATTCTGTTGTTAAAGAGGACGAATTCTGGGAAAGGATTGATCAGTTGAAGGCAGCAGGTGCAGAAGGTATTCTGGTTATACCAATCGAGAAAATGATAATGTAATGAAGATAATAATGCTTCCTGAAAAAGAGAGCTGGAAAGAGCTCTGCAGACGTCCGGAAATAGCCAGGAACGATCTCGAAAATGTCGTCAGAGGCATAATAAATAGTGTAAAATCAGAGACAGACAACGCTGTTTATTTTTTCTCCGGGAAATTCGATGGTGTGTCTTCCGGGAACTTAAAGGTTACATCAGAAGAGATCCAGGAATCCGATCGACAGATCCCGCAGGAATTAAAGAACGCTATAAAAGTTGCTAAAAAGAATATTGAGAACTTCCATTCTGCCCAACTTATCACTGAACCGGTTATTGAAACCTTTAAAGGGGTCAGATGCTGGAGAAAAAGTGTCGCAATTGAAAAAGTAGGACTATATGTACCCGGAGGCAGTGCTCCTCTTTTTTCGACCTTGCTTATGCTGGGCATTCCGGCAAAACTGGCTGGATGCAATGAAATAATTGTTTGTACGCCTCCCGGAAAGGACGGAAAAGTAAACCCTCTTATTCTTTATACAGCGAAGCTTATCGGAATAACTGAAATATTTAAAGCAGGCGGAGCGCAGGCAATAGCTGCAATGGCTTACGGAACCGAAAGTATCCCTAATGTTTATAAAATATTCGGTCCTGGTAATCAGTATGTTACAAAAGCCAAAGAGTTGGTACAGCAAGATGGTATAGCAATAGATTTACCTGCCGGGCCAAGTGAAGTTTTAGTTATTGCAGACAACAAGTCCAACCCTCAATTTATTGCTGCTGACCTGCTTTCCCAGGCTGAGCATGGACCTGACAGCCAGGTAATAATGTTAACTGATGACCGTGAACTTATAGTAAAAGTAAAATCTGAAGTTGATAGACAGGTACAGTTGTTGCCTAGAAAAGAAATCGCTTTAAAAGCTCTTGAAAACAGTAAACTGATCATGTTACATACAATGAATGACTGTATAGTTTTCAGCAATTTGTACGCGCCGGAGCACCTTATCATTAACACCTCTGATGCTAGTTCAGTTGCAAATAACATAAGAAATGCAGGCTCAGTTTTCCTCGGAAATTTCAGTTGTGAAAGTGCCGGTGATTACGCATCAGGAACAAATCATACACTTCCGACAAATGGATTTGCTAAGAATTTTAGTGGAGTATCTACAGAAAGTTTCCTCAAAAAAATCTCTTTTCAGGAGATTAGTGCAGAAGGCATTAAAAACCTTGGACCCACAATAGAACTGATGGCTGAAGCCGAGTCATTAATCGGACATAAAAATGCAGTAAATGTAAGACTTAACAGTTTGGAGAATGGTTGATCTTAATAAACTAGTAAGGGAAAATGTTTTAAAACTTACTCCCTATTCATGTGCCAGGGATGACTTCAAGGGCAATACCGGTATTTTTATGGATGCCAATGAGAACCCTTATGGAAAATTGAACCGTTACCCGGATCCTTACCAGAGAGAACTTAAAAGTGCAATTTCAAAAGTCAAAGGGATCGAAGAGGAAAAAATATTCCTGGGAAATGGTAGTGATGAAATCATAGATCTCTGTTTCAGGGTTTTCTGTAATCCTGGTGTTGACAAGGCGCTCACATTCAATCCTACCTATGGAATGTATGAGGTATCTGGTTCGGTAAATGATATTGAAGTTGTAAAGATTCCATTGAACGATAGTTTTCAAATTGATCTTAATAAAGCCGAATACCGGTTATCGGACAAAAACCTGAAACTCATCTTTATTTGTTCCCCAAATAATCCTACTGCAAACTCTATGAATTTTAAAGACGTTGAATACATTATAACTAAATTCAACGGTATAGTGGTGATCGATGAAGCTTATATTGATTTCAGTGAAAAGCTTTCATTTATCAAACTTGTAAACAAATATTCTAATCTGATTGTGATGCAGACATTCAGTAAGGCATTTGGACTGGCAGCAGTCAGAGTTGGAATGTCCTTTTCAAATCCTGAAATTGTTAAGTATTTCAATAAGCTGAAGCCGCCATATAATATCAGTACAATCAATCAGAAAGCCGTATTGGAGAAACTCAGTCAAATTGAGCAATATAAACGTCAGGTTCTCAGAATTAAAACGGAAAGGGAAAGACTTTCTGCAATTTTGTCAAAAATGAACATTGTTGAAAAGGTCTATCCGTCAGATGCCAATTTCCTTCTTGCAAAAGTTAAAAATGCTGACTATATTTATTATAAATTGGTTAACAGGAATATAATTATTAGAAACCGTAGTAATATGATTGATAACTGCGTGAGGATCACAATTGGGAAAAAAGATGAAAACGACCGGTTAATCCGTGCATTAAAATCTATTTCAATATGAAGAAAGTACTTTTTATTGACAGGGATGGTACCATCATAACCGAACCGGAAGATGAGCAGATAGATAGCTTTGAAAAGATGATTTTTCTTCCGGGAGCAATAACATCTCTTTCACAGATAGCAAAAGAAACTGATTTTGAACTTGTTATGGTTACAAACCAGGATGGTCTTGGTACCGCGTCATATCCTGAAGATACTTTCTGGCCTGTTCAGAACAAGATCCTGGAAATCCTGAAAGGTGAGGGTGTTTCATTCGCTGAAATATTTATTGACAGAACAACCCCCTCACAAAAAGCTCCGACCCGTAAACCCGGAACAGCAATGCTTGTTAAATACATTGCGAAGGGTATCGATCTCAACTCATCATTCGTTATCGGCGACAGACTTACTGATGTTGAGCTCGCTAAGAACCTGGGGTGTAAAGCAATAATTGTCAGCGATGAAAGCGTCCCGGATGCCGAATTAACAACCAGAGACTGGAACAATATCTATAAATATCTGAAACAGAAACCACGAACTGCAAAAGTGGAACGGAAAACTTCCGAAACTGATATACTTATCGAACTCAATCTTGATGGAACAGGTAAAAGTACAGTTAATACGGGAATTGGATTTTTCGATCACATGCTGGAACAGATTGCCCGTCATGGAAACCTTGACCTTAATATAAAGGTGAAGGGTGATCTAAAGATTGATGAGCACCATACTATTGAAGATGTGGCACTTGCATTAGGTGATGCGGTATTAAAAGCTCTAGGAGGGAAAAAAGGTATTGAAAGATACAGTTTTGTTTTGCCGATGGATGATTGTCTTGCACAGGTAGCTCTGGATTTTGGAGGCAGGCCGTGGCTTGTCTGGGATGTGAAGTTCTTACGCGAGAAAATCGGAGAACTCCCGACTGAATTGTTCTTCCATTTCTTTAAATCATTCAGCGACAATGCAAAATGCAATCTGAATATCAATGCCGAAGGTGAGAATGAACATCATAAGATTGAAGCAATCTTCAAAGCATTCGCGAAAGCCATAAAACTGGCTGTAAAGCAAACAGATAACTTTAACTTACCTACAACGAAAGCCAGTCTATGATAGCTATATTGAAATACAACGCAGGAAATATTAAATCTGTACAAAATGCACTTACACGGCTGGGTTATAAAAGTAATATTACTGACAACCCATCTGAGTTATTAAATGCAGATAAAGTCATTTTCCCCGGTGTTGGAGAAGCCAGTTCGGCAATTCATTATTTAAGGGATAGAGGACTGGATAAGACAATCATTTCGCTGAAACAACCTGTTCTCGGAATTTGTCTTGGTTTACAACTTATGTGCCGTTTTTCTGAAGAGGGAGAAACCACATGTATGGGAATATTTGATTCAGATGTAAGATTATTCCCTCCGGTTGAAAAGATCCCGCATATGGGATGGAATAATTGCCTGACAATAAAAGGAGACCTGTTCAAAGGCATAACTGTTAAAGATGATCTCTATTATGTTCATAGTTATTATGCTGAAATTTCATCATGCACCGTAGCAACCTGCGATTATATAGTGCCTTTCAGCGCAGCAATGCAGAAAGATAATTTTTATGCAACGCAGTTTCATCCTGAAAAATCAGCAGAAACAGGAGAAAAAATATTGAAAAATTTTCTGGAATTATGAGAATCATTGCAGCAATTGATATAATCGACGGAAAATGTGTCCGGCTTACCAGGGGGGATTTCAATACAAAGAAAGTCTATAATGAGGATCCTCTTGAAGTTGCCTTAAAGATGCAGGATAATGGTATAAACTATCTGCACCTTGTCGATATTGAAGGAGCAAAGAATAAAAAGATCTCAAATTTAAAAGTCCTTGAAAAAATTGCATGGAAAACAAATCTAAAAATTGATTTTGGCGGCGGATTAAGATTGTATGAAGATCTGATAACAGTATTTAATGCCGGGGCACGACAGGTCACTGCTGGTACTATAGCTGTAACTGACCCTCATTTATTCATCGAATGGCTGACAAAACTGGGACAGGAAAAGCTGATTCTTGGGGCAGATTTTATAGACAGAAAAGTCTCGACTGGTGGTTGGCTCGAAAAATCAGACAAAGAAATTATAAGTTTTATTTCTAATTACAGGTCAAAAGGCGTGAAATATACGGTATGTACTGATATTAAAAAAGACGGTATGCTTCAGGGACCGTCAACAAAGCTCTATAAGGAGATACTGGAAGCTGTAAAAATTAATCTGATTGCCAGCGGAGGTATATCATCAATAAAAGATATTGAGGATGTTCAGGAAGCGGGTTGTGAAGGCGTAATTATTGGTAAAGCCATATACGAGGGAAAAATAACTTTAAAAGAACTGGGAAAACTATGTTAAAAAAACGAATAATCCCTTGTCTCGACATTAAAGACGGACGAACGGTAAAGGGAGTGAATTTTATCAACCTCATAGATGCAGGCGATCCAGTTGAACTGGCTAAAGTTTATGTGAAACAGGGTGCAGATGAACTTGTTTTTCTCGATATAACAGCGACAATCGAAAACAGGAAAGCTCTCGCCGCACTGGTTGAAAGAATTGCTACGGAAATAAATATACCGTTTACAGTGGGAGGTGGCATTGATACAGTTAAGGATGTTTCAATTCTAATTAAAGCCGGAGCCGATAAGGTAACAGTAAATTCATCGGCGGTAAGAAGACCCGAACTGATCTCTGAGATTGCCGGGCAATTTGGAAGTCAGTGTGTCGTGGTTGCTATTGACACAAAACTTGTTGATGGCGAATGGAGAGTTGTTGTCGATGGCGGCCGGACATTAACCGAATTAAAAACTATAAGCTGGGCAAACATGGTAGAAGAACTTGGAGCAGGCGAAATTCTGTTGACCTCAATGAATAATGACGGAACAAAATCGGGGTTTTCGCTGGATATTGCAGGCGAGGTCAGCAGAAATGTAAATATCCCTGTCATTGCATCAGGAGGAGCAGGCTCTATGGAGCACTTCAGCCAGGTCTTTTTTAATACAGAGTGCAGTGCTGCATTAGCAGCAAGCATATTTCATTTTGGAAAGATAGATATAAGAGAATTGAAAAAATATCTGAAACATGAAGGTATTGCAATAAGATGAGAGCATATTCTTTCTTCTGTGTAACTAAAAAATAAGAACTTACACAGAGTGACATGGAGAAGCACAGAGGGTCACAGGGGTATAAAAACATAACAAATAACTGATTATTTAAAATGGAACAAATTGATTTCAGTAAAGGGAACGGGCTGGTTCCGGCAGTTATTCAGGATAATAACACACTCCAGGTATTAATGGTAGGATATATGAATGAGGAGGCTTTTAAAAAAACTTACAAAGAGAAGAAGGTAACTTTTTTCAGCAGGAGTAAAAAGCGGCTTTGGACCAAGGGAGAAACCTCTGGGAATTTTTTGTACGTTGAAGAAATTTCAGTCGATTGTGATAATGATTCAATCCTTATAAAAGTCAATCCCGCCGGACCTGTCTGCCATACAGGAAGTACTTCCTGCTTTGGTGATGTGACTTCAAAAGGATTTATCTATGCGTTGGAAAATATAATAAACCAGCGCATTAAGAATAATACAAAAGAATCATACACTAACCAGCTTTATAAAAAAGGAATTAATAAGGTTGCACAGAAAGTCGGGGAAGAAGCTGTTGAATTAATAATAGAATCCAAGGATAACAACATCGAACTGTTCAGGAATGAGGCAGCCGACCTGTTATATCATCTGCTTATATTATTAAAAGCAAAAGGTGTCAATCTTGAAAGTATTGAAAAGGTTTTACAGAAAAGACATGAAAAGTAAGGTGTTCCGATTACTTTTCTGCTGAAAAGACGCTGGAGGCATCAAATTCCAATAGGCACAGTTACGTCTGTGGTAAGTTATTGACATAAGATTCCAACACCTGAGGTGTTGAATTCCAATTCCCAATTTACTTCCCCTAAAAACACCATAAATAATGCAAATTTTTAACCTAACCTGCACTTTTTATAATTTTTTACTTGTTTTTTTAAAAATTCAATTACTTTTGTAAGCTAATAACACAACAAAATGAATATTGTGTACAAAAATTATATCTCCTTTTATTATTTCTATTTTTATTTTAAAAACAGATAAAGGGATTTTTGTATACAGATAATATTAATTATATGAAAGCAAGGGTCCCTCGGAGGGGCCCTTGCTGTTTTAATAAATCTAAGATAATGAAGATAGCAATACAGGGAGAGACAGGATGTTTTCATGAAGTTGCAGCAAGGCAGTACTTTAATTATGATGAAATTGAAATCGTCCCTTGTTCAACTTTCGATCTGGAACTCAATACACTTAAGTGCGGTGATGCTGACTTTGCTGTTATGGCGATTGAGAATGCAAGATCAGGCAGTATTCTTTATAATTACACACTTATCAGGGAATCGGGAATGAAGATCCTGGGAGAACATAATCTTCGTATAAAACAAAACCTCATGGCTTTACCTTATCAGAACATAAGTGACATCAGAGAAGTACGATCTCATCCGATTGCCCTGGCTCAATGCATGACTTTTCTTAATCAGTTTCCCGGTATGACTCTTATTGAAAGCGATGATACTGCAGGAAGTGCCAGGCAGATTAGCGAATCCAAAGTAAAAGGTGTGGCTGCTATCGCTCCATCCCATGCAGCAGAGATATATGGCCTCGAAATTATCGCATCAGGAATTGAGACCTATAAACAAAATTATACACGATTTCTGGTAGTCGGAGATGAGGAAACAGGTAACACCAGAGGCAATAAAGTTTCAATATGTTTCTCAACTGGACATAAACCCGGTTCTCTTGCAAAAGTTCTCGTTAAACTGGCGGAACTGGAAATTAACCTCTCAAAAATCCAGTCTGTCCCAAGACTGAATGGAGAATGGGAATATATGTTCTATCTCGACCTGGAATTGAATAAAAACACAAAATCTGATATAATCAGAAGGGTTCTGGATAAATACACCAGTAACCTTGAGATACTTGGAGTTTATTTTAAAGGAGACATGCTATATGATAGTTAAACCGGCCGACCGCACAGGAAATGTACAGGAATATTATTTCTCACAGAAACTTGCACAAATAGACAAGATGCGCAGAGAGGGTTCTGATGTCATAAATCTAGGCATCGGCAGTCCCGACCAACCCCCTTCTGAAAATACCGTTTCGGTTCTGATTGCAGAAGCCAGAAAACCAACTTCGCATGGCTACCAAAGTTATTCGGGAATACCTGCTTTGAGGAAGGCATTCTCGGAGTGGTATGGTAAATATTTTCATGTGAACCTGAATCCCGAAAATGAGATCCTCCTTTTAATGGGTAGTAAGGAGGGAATAATGCATATAAGTATGGCCTTTGTCAATCCTGGAGATGAAGTACTGGTCCCTGATCCAGGATACCCTACATATTCCTCAGTAACGAACCTGGTTGGTGGCATAGTGAGAAAATATGAACTTTCAGAAGTGAATAGCTGGCTTCCTGATATTAAATCCCTTGAAGAAACTGATCTTAGCAGAGTAAAACTAATGTGGATCAATTATCCTCACATGCCAACCGGAGTCAAAGGGTCAATGGATGTGTTTGAAAAGCTGGTTGCATTTTCAAGAAAACATGGAATACTTCTTGTCAATGACAATCCTTACAGTTTCATCTTAAACAATGAATATATCAGTCTGCTTGCCGTTGAAGGTGCAAAAGAAACTGCTTTGGAACTTAATTCATTAAGCAAATCTCACAATATGGCTGGATGGCGAATTGGGATGCTTGCCGGTCAAAGTGATTATATTAAAACAGTATTGAAGGTGAAAAGCAATATGGATTCAGGAATGTTTATGGCGATGCAGATGGCTGCAGTTGAGGCACTTAATAATCCTGAATCATGGTACGACATAGTCAATAGTGTTTATATCATACGCAGGAAAATTGTTGAAGAAATAATGGATCTTCTTAAATGCCGGTTTGATAAATCCCAGGTGGGTTTGTTTGTATGGGGAAAGATCCCTGAAGATATTCCGGATTGTGAATCTTACATTGAGGAAATCTTAATGAAGAGTTTAGTATTTATCACCCCCGGATTCATTTTCGGAAAGAACGGAGAACGTTTTATCCGCATTTCCCTCTGCGCTACAGAAGAAAAACTGATTGAAGCCAAAAACAGAATCACAGAATTCCTTATTACCTAATAACTTAATAACCTTATAACTTAATAACAACAAACCAAAATGACAATTGCCGTAATTGGAATAGGACTCATCGGAGGATCCCTTATGGTTGATCTCCGCAAACGGGGTTTTGCAGATAAAATAATCGGTGTTGATACAAATATGCATCACCAGAACATTGCCCTCCTTTGCGGACTGGTTGATGAAAATGATACTCTTGATAATGCCATTGAGAAAAGCGATTTAATAATACTCTCCACACCTGTAAATACAAATTGTATTATGTTACCAGTCATTCTTGACAGGCTCGCAGGCACTTCAAAAATTGTTACAGATATGGGCTCAACAAAAGCCAGCATCGCAAAAGCTTCAGAAAATCATCCGGGCAGGGGCCGTTATGTTGCGGTACATCCTATGGCGGGTACGGAATATTCAGGTCCTCTGGCGGCTATCGGCAAGCTTTTTGACTATAAGACCGCAATTATATGTGACAAAGAACTTAGTGATCCTGACGCTCTTATAAAAGTTGAAAAAATGCTCGACTTGCTTAACATGCAGAAAGTGTATATGAATTCGAGCGAACATGATGTGCATGTTGCTTATATATCTCATATTTCCCATATTACCTCCTTTTCCCTGGCATTAAGTGTCCTCGAAAAGGAACAGGAAGAACAAAACATTCTCACTCTGGCCGGAGGTGGGTTTGAAAGTACGGTCCGTCTCGCTAAAAGTAACGGAGAAACCTGGGCCCCGATCTTCCTGGAAAATGCACAATATATTCTTGAAGTAATGGATACTTATATTGAAAAAATGAATCTATTCAGAAAAATGATATCAGGAAAAGATCTTAACGGATTGAAAGCTCTGATGGAAGAGGCTAATAAGATTAGGAAAATTTTAAATTAATTAATCTACTGCAAAATGGAGATAAAACTTAAGAATTCCCTGATAAAAGACTGGAGAGGATATAAGGGCAGGCCATTTCTTATCTCTGGTCCATGTAGCGCTGAAACAGAGGAACAGGTTATGGAAACGGCTACACAATTAGCACAGATAAAAGAGGTTAGTGTATTTCGAGCCGGTATCTGGAAACCCAGGACCCGTCCTAATTCTTTTGAAGGAGTGGGTAGCGAAGGGTTAAAATGGCTCAGAAGAGTGAAACAGGAAACCGGTCTGCTTGTGGGTACAGAGGTAGCGAATGAAAAACATGTCTATGAGGCTTTGAAATATGGTATTGATATGTTGTGGATTGGCGCCAGGACGTCAGTTAATCCTTTCACGGTTCAGGAGATCTCCGATGCCCTGAGCGGCGTAGATGTTATGGTACTGGTCAAAAACCCGATAAATCCCGACCTCGACTTGTGGATAGGTGCAATAGAACGTATTGCCAGAGCTGGTATTACCCGTATAGGTGCAATACATAGGGGTTTCTCCTCCTATGAAAAGACATTGTATCGTAATCAGCCTAACTGGCAGTTGCCAATTGAACTCAGGAGGCGAATTCCTGATTTGCCAATAATTTGCGATCCAAGCCACATTGGTGGTGCGAGACAATATCTTCACGAGATTTCCCAGAAGGCACTGGACCTCAACTTTGACGGGTTAATGCTCGAATCACATATCGACCCTTCAAAAGCATTAAGTGATGCTGCCCAACAGCTTACACCAAATGATCTGAAAGAACTTTTAAGCAGGCTAATTCTTCGTAATCCGAGCACTTCTGATCCCAAATTACTTGATGTACTCGGTGAATTACGGCAACAGATTGACGTTTACGATGATCATCTTCTCGATCTGATGGAACAACGAATGAAAGTTGCAGAAACTATCGGTCGTTATAAAAAGGAAAATAATATCACTATCTTGCAGACAACCCGGTGGGATGAAATTATTAATAAAGTAATTGCCAAGGGTCTGGCTAAAGGTCTTAGCTCGGAACTGATTGATACAATTTTCAAAGCCATTCACCAGGAGTCTATTAACCATCAGATGAAGGTCATGAATAACGGAGTAAAAAGTCAGTCTGATGAAAAATAAAAATTAAAACGAATTTATGGAAAGATATCTGGAACCGTCTGCACTTAAGGGTAATATAAAAGCTCCGGCTTCAAAAAGTATGACACAACGGGCAATCGCTGCCGGGTTACTGGCTGACGGTCAAAGTATAATCCATAATCCTTCGTATTGTGACGATTCACTGGCAGCTATGAGTATAGCTGTAGGTCTTGGTGCCAGGATTGAACCGCAGGTTAATGAACTGAAAATTATTGGTTCTGCAATCCTGAAAGAACCTAAACTGAATTGTGGTGAATCAGGTCTGGCAATTCGTATGTTTTCTCCTATTGCAGCTTTGTATCCTGCTGAAATTACAATGGTTGGAGCAAATTCTCTTAAAAAGAGACCAATGTTCATGGTTGAAGAGGCTTTGACTCAGCTTGGAGTAAAGTGTACAACTACAGGCGGATTCCTTCCTCTTACTATTCAGGGACCAATAGCTGGTGGACGTTGTGAAATTGACGGATCTGTCAGCAGTCAGCTATTAACAGGTCTGTTAATGGCTTTGCCTCTGGCTGCCAGAGACTCTGATATCAAGGTAAATAACCTTAAGAGCAAACCGTATATTGATATGACGATCCAGATTCTGAAATCATTTGGAATAACTGTAGAGAATAAAGGTTATAGTTTGTTCCATATCCCTGGGAATCAAAAGTATACTCCTCATAGTTATACCGTGGAAGGTGACTGGAGTGGAGGAGCATTTCTCCTGGTTGCCGGTGCCATTAACGGTCAGTTGAGTGTTAAGGGACTCCGTAGAGACAGCATGCAAAGTGATATGTCAATAATTAAAGCACTGGAAAAAGCCGGTGCACATATGATAATAGGTGAAGATCAAATCGATATTACCAAATCAGAGTTAAAAGCGTTTGAATTTAATGCCACTGAATCACCTGACCTATTCCCGCCGCTTGTTGCACTTGCTTCCTATTGTGAAGGAATTTCATGTATCAAAGGAGTATCGAGGTTAATATATAAGGAGAGTGACCGGGCTAAAACCCTTAAGGAAGAGTTTGGCAAAATGAATGTTAAGATTGAAATTAGTGATGATCTGATGTATGTGACCGGAGGCCGGCCACAGAAAGCAAGGGTTGAATCACATGATGACCACCGCATTGCAATGGCTCTTGCAGTTGCATCACTTGGAGCAACCGGGAAAGTATCTATCAGGGATTCTCAATGCATCGCAAAATCATATCCCGCTTTTTTTGATGATCTCAGGAATCTTGGAGCTGTGGTTCATGAATGATACCCGGGAAGGTAAATTCGTTACTGTTTCTAGCACAAAATGGGCTATTTCAAAGAAAAATTAAAATAAAGTTGATTTTTTATTGATATTTTAAATTTTTGATTATTTTTGTCGTTATGAAAACAAGGACGTTATATATGTGGTCGTGGTGCAGCTCAACTAATTCAGCTGTGAAACAAGCCATTATATAACACTTAAAAGATACTTATTTATAGGGGCACACTGTTCACAGTGTGCCTTTTTTGTTTTAAAATTTTTAACAAACACTAATAATTAACAATTATGGAAAAGAGCAGAAAAATCACCTTAAATGAAAGCGAAATGCCGAGGCAATGGTATAATATCATGGCAGATATGCCTAACAAACCAATGCCACCTCTCAATCCGGCCACTATGAAACCTATTGGCCCTGAGAGCCTTGCCGCTGTTTTTCCAATGGAGCTTATAAAACAGGAGGTGTCAACCGAGAGGTATATTGATATCCCTGATGAGGTACTTGACCTCTACAAGACCTTTCGTCCCTCACCCCTCTTCAGGGCAATCAGTCTTGAAAAAGCGCTGGGAACAAAAAGCAAAATCTACTATAAGTATGAAGGCGGTAATTATTCTGGCTCCCATAAAGCCAATACAGCAATTCCGCAGGCATATTATAACAAAATGGAAGGAATAAAAAGAATTACAACCGAGACCGGAGCTGGACAGTGGGGAAGCGCCATGGCATTCGCCTGTCATCATTTTGGACTTGAGCTTCTGGTCTTTATGGTAAAAGTCAGCTATGACCAGAAGCCAGGCCGCAAGCTTTTAATGAATACCTATAATGCCAAGGTAGTCTCTTCACCAAGCACTATGACAGTGGCCGGAAGGAAAGTTCTTGAAATGTACCCCGACTCCCCGGGAAGTCTGGGAATAGCAATTTCTGAAGCTATGGAAGTGGCGGTTCAGGATCCGTATACCAAATACTCGCTCGGTAGTGTTCTTAACCATGTTATCCTTCACCAGACTGTCATAGGTCAGGAAGCACTTCTTCAAATGGAAAAAACAGGTGATTACCCTGATGTTGTAATCGGTTGTTTTGGCGGAGGATCAAACTTCTCAGGAATAGCATTTCCATTCCTGCGCGAAAAATTACTTAACGGAAAGAATATCAGGCTTCTGACTGTTGAGCCTGCCTCATGCCCTAAGCTTACAAAGGGGAAATTTATGTATGACTTCGGCGATTCAGCAGGCATGACCCCACTCCTTCCCATGTATACACTCGGACATAATTTTATACCCGAGAAGATACATGCAGGTGGTTTACGCTATCATGGTGCAGGAGTTCTTGTAAGCCAACTTCTCAAAGACGGATTTATTGAGGCAAAGGCAAAGATGCAGAGGGAATGTTTTGAAGCTGGAGTTCTTTTCGCAAGGTCGGAAGGTATTCTTCCTGCTCCCGAATCAACATATGCTATTGCCGGCGCTCTTGATGAGGCAAGAAAAGCTGACATAGAAGGAGTCTCAAGGACGATACTCTTTAACCTGAGTGGCCATGGTCATTTCGACATTTCTGCTTATGAGAAATATTTTGAGAACAATCTTCCGGATCATGAAATGACAAGCCAGGAAGTAGACGAAGCGATATCTAAAATTAATATACCAGTTTGACCTCTCCCTAAATCCCTCCCCCAGGAGGGAGGGACTTAACAATAAGGTTATCTTCTATTCCCCTTCTCTCCCGGAGGAAGGGGTTGAGGGGGATGAAGTAAAAAATACAGAGATGAAACATTAAAAATCCGAATAAGAAGTCGGATGAAGCAGATATGGACTTGCTTTTGAGACAGTGTTTTTATACTCATCCATTCCTGAAAGTTTCTTCCATTCTTCAGTTTTACCAAAAGCACTCCAATGATCATCGTGCGATTTCATATCTGAAAAAGTAGTCATATACATGAGATTTGGCATATGACTCCCTACCAAAACTTCAGCATAGAATACCGGATTGAATTCCAGTTTTTTAAATAAGTCAATCTCCCCTCCCTTGTTGAACATTTCAACCTTTTTTATTGCTTTGGCTTCAGTTGCACTCTCGTAACTTCTTAGTTCATAGATTCTTTCTGAAGGTGGGGTGGTAAATTTAGGCGAAACAAACCGGGGCATATTCATAAAAGCCTTCAGAAAAATGCTTTCAGACCGTTTGTATGGAGGTGTATCATAAGGAGCTTCAATAAAAGATTTCCCTGTCTCTTCAAACACCTTGTCTTTAAGAAGTAGACCCTGTAATTCCATAAACTGATCAACGGTATTGAAAGGGATAAAAACATAGATTAGTTTTCCAGATGCAGTATCGGCCTCAACTGGTTTAAAGACACCTACTATTGGAATACCGGCACGGTGAAGAGCAGGCAGATAAGCCTCTTTAAGATAAGTATCAACCCTGTCCTCTTGTGTTTTATCTGCAATCCTGTAGATCTTTATCTCATAATACTGTTGTTTTTCTGGTCCCGCTCCAGGAGCACTGATCGCAATAGTCATGAATAACAATAATGCCGGAAGTATCCGGTAAAAGAAATTTGATTTTTTCATAGTTAAAATTTTTATTGAGTGAAATATTAATATGCTTTTGAAAACTCCTGAAAGATTTCATTTGCTTTATCCGCAGTTAGTTCTGAACCTGATTGTAGATAAAATCTGTGATACAAAGTCACTGATTGCCCTTTTTCGATTTTATAACTCCTTTTTTCCTGTTTTGGATCATAAGAATTCTGTCCAAAGTTATTAAATGAAAATAGACCATACCCCCGGGCATGAGCATAAGCCGGATAACCGGGGTTTTTAGGGTTATCAAAAATACCCATCGTAATTGTAACATTATCCTTTGCTCCGCTCAGGATTACCCAGTCATTTCTGGTTCCCCATACTGAGTCTCCTTTTAGTCCTCTACTGGAAGTGTACATACCTGTTACTCCCTCATTATCAATGGCTTTGATTTTCGTTGGATTGCCTTTGTCATCAGTGAAAATCAATGATTCATTTGAAGGCATTTCAAACGCCCTGTCAACCCTGATAGCAAACATGCCTTCCTTGCTGTCGCCTATTATGACCGGACCATTTATTGCTGTCAATGTTGAGATGTGATCGATCGTGCGTGAATTCCCGTCACCCGAAAAGATATACAGCGTCTTCTCAGTCAATAATGCATTCCCTTTGTTGTCATCCCAGTTCGAAACTACCTCGAGTATTCCTTTTTCCCCACTTACTGTTTTAACAATTTTCTGGTGAACAATATGTCCGTAGGAATCTTTCTTTTCAGCTGGTATGGCTGAAGAGTTATTCCAGAAATCAAGCCCGTTCACATCGCCATAATTAAACCAGATCCCTATATGGTGAGGATGATCCGTACGCTCACCTTTTCTTGGTTCAATCGGATAACCCCTTGTGATCACTGAACCATTGGGAGCAATAACAGGAAATAGAAAAGGTTTTTCAATATTCACCGGATATTGATAAGATGTAAATAAGTTTCCGTTGACAATAACATCAACTTTATGTTTGTCATCGACCCTGATAATTCTTACTCCGGTATCTTTGAGAGATTGAGCATTCAGGATCATTTCTGAAGCCAAAAAAACCAGGATAAAGAATCCTCTTATTATCAGGATCCTGTTCACAGAGAAATTTTTAATTCTTGTCAATGTTGATTATAATTTTAATACATGAATACTTTCCCGCCTGCAAGAACTTCCTGGGTTACTTCATCAAATAAAGCTTTTTGACCAGTCCTGAGTGCTGCCGTACACATAATTGTAGCGATAGAATGATTATAACCTGCCATGATATCTGCATTTGGCTTCTTACGGTCGCGAACACATTCCATCCAATTCTTCATATGTGCATTGGTCATAGGATCCGAACCAGTGTTGGCAGATGTCTCTACCTTAAATCCAGGTAAATCCATGGGTTCAAGAAGATTTGGCTGCATATTCATTTCTTTGGCATCGCCGGCATTAAGGCCACCGTCGGAATTGATCTTATTCGTATCAAGGTTGAGTGAGCCACCATTTGAGAAATAAATTTCTTTGGTTCCTCCGGCAGAGTTGGTAAAACGTGAGGTATAAACAACCTGGAAACCGTCATTAGCATCTCCATAATCCATTACTGCAGTCATTGTGTCAAAATTAGTACGTCCGTCTTTCCATAAGTATATACCACCATTTGCTGCAACACTTCTTGGATGACTTAATCCGGTGAACCAGTGAACAGTATCAATCTGATGTGCCATCCATTGGCCAGGGATTCCTGAGGAATATGGCCAGAACAGCCTGAATTCAAGATATTTCCTGGGATCCCATGCAGCAGGTTCGCGATTCATCTGGAAACGTTTCCAGTCAGTATCAGCCTCTTTTATAACTGATGTAAGCTGTGGCCTTCTCCATCTGCCTGGTTGGTTGACATTCCACGACATCTCAACCATAACAATTCTCCCAAACTTACCTGATCTAATATAATCATTAGCAGCGATATAATTCGGAGTACTCCTGCGTTGTGAGCCAATCTGAACAATCTTTTTAGAATCCTGAACAGCTTTTAATGCTTCCCGGGCATCAGACATTGTCTCAGCAAAAGGCTTTTCACAATATGCATCCTTTCCTGCTTTTACAGCCTCAGCAAGTACTAATGCATGCTGAAAATCCGCAGTACTGATAATAACAGCGTCTGTATCCATACCACTATAAAGCTCATCATTGTTACGGGCTGTTCTTATTGTGACACCTTTCCCTTTGAAAAAGATTTCAGCTTCATCACGACGTCTGTTCCAAAGATCCGAAACAGCAACAATCTCAAAGTTATAATCCTTAGCCTGACTAAGGAATGCAGGAGCCAGTGATGACCTGAACCTATCAGAAAAACCGATAATCCCTACACGAACCCTGTCATTTGCACCAGCGATACGTGAGTAACTCTTTGCACTAAGAGTCAGACCTGCTGCTCCTATTGCTGATTTTTGAATAAATTCCCTTCGGGTTGCCATTTTCAATCTGTTTAAAGATGTTACTACCTGTTTCAATTTATTATACGAAATTAGGAAAATAATAGAATTTATATACATTTAAGTCATAATTGAATTTGAAAGAAATGAAGAGAATACTTGTTGATATGGATGGAGTTCTTGCAGATGTATATCCTCGTTTCTTTGAACTGTATGAAGAAGAAACGGGGCTGAAGAAAACCATGGAGGAGATCATCGGGTTAAAGGAGGGGGAGGCATTTCCCGAAATCTACCGATGGGTTGAAACGCCAGGTTTTTTCAGAACTATGCCTGTTATGCCTGACAGCCAGAGAGTGCTGAAATTATTGAATGAATCGTATGAAATAATAGTTATTTCAATGGCAACCGAATTTCCAGTCAGCCTTACTGACAAACAGTTATGGCTGAATGATAATTTTCCTTTTATAAGCTGGAAACAGGTCATTTTCTGTGGCAATAAAGGTTTAATACCTGCAGATTTAATGATCGATGACCATTTTAAAAACCTTGATAATTTTGGTGGTGAAACAATTATGTTCATCCAGCCCAATAATATCAACAATACAGATCATCATCATAAAACAGTTTCTTCATGGGCAGAACTGGAAAATCTTCTTCTGACTGATTAAATTACAAAATGACTTCTAAAAATCAGATTATAATATCATAACTTTGAAATTACTGAACAATGATTTTTTTCAATGAATTTTATCAGGCAAATTCAAAAGTAAACACTCATTTTCTCTAAACTAAAATGTAATTATTAATAGCAATTAAATATTTTATAATGGAAAACGAAAACAAACCTGCCATCAAACGATTATATTCACTTGATGCATTACGTGGGTTCGATATGTTCTGGATTATGGGAGGAGAAGGAATTTTTGTCGGACTTGCGACACTTACAGGATGGCCAATTTTTAAATGGTGGGCCGAACAATGTGAACATGTTCCATGGCATGGTTTCCATTTTTATGATATGATTTTCCCTATGTTCCTTTTTATTGCCGGAATATCTTTCCCGTTTTCCCTGGCAAAACGGACAGCAATGAATGATAGCCGCAAGTCAATTTATAAGCACGTCATTACCCGTGGATTGATTCTGGTTGTAATTGGAATAGTTTATAATAATGGCGTAAATTTTGATTTTGCCCATCTACGGTATGGAAGTGTTCTTGGAAGAATAGGTCTGGCCTGGATGTTTGGCTCACTTATCTTTATGAACACTAAACTCAATATCCGGATTGTCTGGTTCTGCGTACTTTTAATTGGTTACTGGGTGCTTCTGTTATTATTTCCTGCTCACGATCTTGGTTCTACCGATATTTTTTCACAGGAAGGTAATCTTACCAGTCATATAGATCGGCTTCTGATGCCAGGGAAACTCTATCTTGGCAATCACGATCCTGAAGGATTATTCAGTACGATCCCTGCCATCGGGACAGCTTTACTTGGAATGTTTACCGGTGAATTTCTCTTATCAAAATATCTGAGTGACAAACCCTTTCGCAAGGTGTTGTACCTTTTCCTGGCAGCAATTACATTGATGATAATCGGGAAGATCTGGAATATTGTATTCCCGATCAACAAAAATCTCTGGACGAGCTCATTTGTCTGTTTTGTTGGAGGTCTAAGCCTTCTTCTATTCTCAATTTTCTACCTAATAATTGATGTTTTGGAATATAAAAAGTGGGCATTTGTTTTTGTAGTAATAGGTATGAATCCTATTACAATATACCTTACAGAAAGAATTGTTAATTTCAGATCCGCTACAATGTTTTTCTTCGGAGGTCTTACAGCAATAATGCCGGAAACATGGGCACCACTAATAGAAGGAATCGGAGTAACGGCGATAGCATGGGTATTCCTTTATATACTTTATAAAAAGAAAGTGTTTTTGAAGATTTGACGGTTATACAACACTTGAGTTGGGGTCAGGTCAGCAGATATTGTCGGGGATCATGATCATAAATACAGGTACAAGTAATCAATAAAATTTAAACCATGAAAACATTTAACAAAGTCTCTCTGGTAATACTTATTCTGATTAGTTGTTCGAACATAATCGGACAAGATTTAACTAAACCCATTTCCAAGGGAACTACTCCAGACTCAAAGTATGCCAACATCTTTGTTTATCTTAGCACTGACCGTTCTTACTACCTGCCTGGTGAATCAGTTTTATTTAAAGCCTATTTTCTGGATAATCTGAATAACAGATCTTACCCACCTAATGATACATTACATGTGGCCCTTATAGATCAGGATGGGATCGAGGCAGCTTCCGGAATATTCCCGGTTACTAATAATCTCATTAACGGAAGCATTGAACTCCCTGATTTTCTGACTGAAGGAAATTATATGCTTCTTGCCTCTTCCCTTCTGACAAATAACCTGTCTCCGGAAAAAATGTTTTCAAGGGTAATTGAGATCCGGAAATCTCCAGAATCTGATCTGATTACAGATTTATCACTAAAGGATACACTTTATGAACCGGGGAGCCTCCTGACAGCTCAAATCAGATTTTCAGGAAAGGACAATAAACCCATTCCTGCAAGTTTTAATTATCAGTTAACAGGAAAATCAAGTGAAATACTAAGTGGAAAAAGTAAAGCCAGCAATGAAGGTATGTCTACTCTTACATTAAAACTCCCTGAATTTGATAACAAAGAGGAGTTGAAACTTCTTATTACCCCAACCTTTAAGGGTGCTAAAACCATTACAGGAATTGTAATTCCCACACGATTTAATAACTCTGACAGAAAAATACTACCCGGTAACAATAAGTCAATGAATGATTTCAAGCACTTAAATATCCAGCTTAAGACAATCAACCTGTCAAACGAAAAAAATGATAAAGTCCAGCTGGAAATTTCAGTTACTGATGATAAAGGCGGCCCTGTAATGGCAAATTTGTCAGTCTCTGCATCAAATACTTCTCCCCATCAGCTTTCTTACGGGAATGACAATATTGTAAGTTACATCAATCGGAAAAGCACCTCTTCATCAGCTAACTCAAATCCGGATATAAGAAAATACTTTGCTCAATCTCTTTTAAGGATAACCCAGACTCCAGGCAGTCAGTTTATTGTTCAGGAAAAGAATAATCCTAAGAAACTATTTAGAAGAATGGAATCCGGTAGTCAAAATAAACAGGAAGGATACTCCATCGATCGGAATATTTTTGATATCCTTATGCAAATCAAACCGTATCACATTGAAAATGGGAAAATTACCTTTGGAATCAGTACTATGAACTCTCTCAACAATCTGGATGGCGCTTTGATAATTGTTGATGGCATAAAGATGGGTACTGACGCATCAATCCTTAATACTCTCCCGGTAGTGGATATTGCTCATATAACAGCCTCAACAAATGTTATGGATATTCAGAGGTATTCAGCAATGAATAACGTTGGTATTATTGAGATAACCATGAAGAAATCCAAAGCGTTTACAAAAAATGAAGAAGCTTCGGGCAAAACTAAAAGCAGCACACTTTTCTGGGGACCCGATATTATGACTGACAGTTCAGGGAAGGCCTCGGCAAGTTTCTTCAGTAACGATAACTCCACTGAAGTTTTAATATCTGTTGAGGGAATTGCAGCAAACGGATTGAGTGGCAGCAGTTCATTACTTTATTCAGTAAAGCGTTAAGCTTTACGTGTCAGATGAATGCGAAACGTGAAACGAAAGTTGATAAATAGCCGCCCCATGCGAAAGAAAATATTTATTTTTTCTTTGTATAGCTCAACAAAATGTCAGTAAGATTTTCTGCTGCTTTTCGGTTTTCAAAACTTTCAGGAAGACGGTCGTGATCAATATATTCATTATATATCCATGGGTCACCTATCGCAAAAACATACCCTTTTCCAATCTTGTTTTCTGCCATCAGAACTTTACCTTTCTCAGTCAGAATGGCCTTTGCTGATCCGGAGAGATTTATATCAGAAACCTCTTTGATATAAATTTTCGTAACTCCCTTAAAAAGAGGATGATCCGGCAGATTTACAGAAGCCCCCATCTCAAAATTGTTACCTGTAACAGAATGTAATGTTACATGATTAAATGTCATTCCAAATTGTGCCATAAGCTTATTAAGATGAGTGAACTCACAGTTTGGCCCATCGTTGGCCAGGATTGCCAGAGCTCCCCCATTATTAACCCAATTTTTAATGGCTGCTATATCTTCCGGCTCTATATAGTTTGGATATGGTGCTTCTGTTGTAGTGTCGGGATCAACAATTATATAAACATTGATCTTACTTAAAACAGAAGCATCAGGTTTCCCGAGGGTTGTAATTTTTGCTCCCCTTCCGGAAAAAATTTCCCCCCATCTAGAATATCCGCTGAGCGCGGTATCGGTCCAGAGATAATGAAATGGCTTTCCTGTTTTGACATCGGTCTCATGGTTATACCAGTTATCTAAACCAACTACTGATTGTGAAAACAGGTTTTGAACAATGAATACAAAAACAAACACGAACGTAAAAAAGAAATGTTCTTTGAAAATGTTCTTTTTTCCCATAATTATTCGGGGTTTATTATCTCAAAAATATGAAACATTAATGATGAAACAATGAAACTCTAAAACATATTCCCCAGGTTATTTGAATAATTATCTTTGTTACAGAAATTTATTAAAGGCACTTAAAGCGAATTTTAATTTTTGAATTGACTTTGTGAAACCTGGCTCCTTTGTACTTTGTGGCTTATTTTTTTGCCACAAAGACACCAGGACACAAAGTTACATTAAGAAATTTTCATTTAATTATGTAATCCCAATGATAGTAAATTCAAAACAGACAAATGCCACAATCATTTTTTTATTAATCTGTCTTTCAATTAACTGCCAGGACAAAAATCATTTGATTAAACCAGGGCAGATATGGCCTGATACAGAGGGTAAACATATCAATGCTCACGGAGGTGGTATAATATATTATAATGATACCTATTATTGGTTTGGTGAATACAGATTGCCACGTTTGGAAAAAGACAAGAGTCATTATGGAGTCAGCTGTTACTCTTCAAAAGATCTTCTGAACTGGAAAAATGAGGGCCTTGCTTTAAAGGTTATCAACGATTCTGCAAGTATACTTAAACCGGGATGTGTAATCGAGCGTCCCAAAGTAATCTATAATAAAAAGACCGGAAAGTTTGTGATGTGGTTTCATCATGAATTAAAAGGGCAAGGTTACAAAGCAGCTTTAACGGGTGTTGCCGTAAGTGACAATATAACAGGTCCGTACAAATACATAAGGAGCATACGTCCAAATGCAGGTGTTTGGCCCTTGAATTTTCCTGAGGAGTACAAAAATGCCACAGTAAAAGAAAATGATCTTAGAAACGGGTCTGACGAGTGGAAAATTGCGGTCAGGGAAGGACTTTTTGTAAGACGGGATTTTGAAGCAGGTCAGATGGCCCGTGATATGACTCTCTTTATTGATAAAAATGGTAAAGCTTATCATGTCCATGCATCTGAAGAGAATATGACACTTCATTTTTCAGAACTCACTGATGATTATCTGGATTTTACCGGAAAATATATTCGTGTTCTTCCCGGAGAATCGAATGAAGCTCCTGCTCTCTTTTTTTCAGGAGGCAGATATTTTATGTTCACATCCGGGACAACCGGCTGGAAACCTAATGCTGCCCGTCTTTCCGTTGCCAAAAAAATTTTTGGAGAATGGAAGTCGGTCGGAAATCCCTGCAGAGGCACAGAAGATGAAAACAAAATCACCTTTGGCTCTCAGAGTACCCAAATTCTTACTGTCAATGGCAAAAAGAATGCATTCATCTACATGGGAGACAGATGGACGCCGGATAATCTCGCAGACAGCCGCCATATCTGGCTTCCAGTTGAATGGGAAAAAGGTAATCCGGTTATCAGGTGGTATCCAAACTGGAACCTGAGTAAACTTAAATAATATCTTCCCAATTACACGGTACACAGAACCAGGAACCGGGACCATTTCTTCGGAATTCTTCGAATAGTCTTATCTTAACCGTACAATTAACTAAATATCAATATACTATTTCAGACCATTTGCAGAAAAGAATTATTTTTCTACATTTGAATTAATTTATAATTTGGTATTTGATCAAAATTAATACTACTTAAAAACTTAAAAAGAAATGGGGGATTTTGTACAGGTCTACAAAATGCCCGCTGAAACTTAAACTTAAAACTTAACCTATGAGAAAGCTTTTAACATTTGTTGTTTCTTTGTTCATTACCGGCAGTCTGCTTGCGGGCGGACTGGTTACCAACAATAACCAGAGTGCCATGTTCACGCGCCTGCAGAACCGTAATGCCTCAACTGACATTGATGCTGTTTATTTCAATCCGGCAGGACTAACTAAGCTCGGAGACGGTTTTTTTGCTTCGATTAACAATCAGACAATTACTCAGACACAAAAAGTAAACAGCAATTATCAATATCTCACCGGTACTCCCAGAGAGTATGTAGGTAATGTAAGTGCCCCCGTTTTCCCGGGAGTTTATTTAGTATATAATACCGGGAAGCTGTCTTTTTCTGCAGGATTTAATCCGATTGGCGGAGGTGGCGGAGCAAAATATAAAACAGGGTTACCTTCATTTGAAATGCCAATTGCAGATATTCCTCCAAGTTTAACCAGTCAGGGTATACCTACTTCTCAATATTCGGCAGATATATATTTTAAAGGCTCTTCAACTTACTTAGGTTATCAGGCTAATGTTGGATATAAGATAAACGACGTGGTTTCTGTTGCAGTTGGTGCACGTTTTGTCTCTGCTTCCAACAAATATAGCGGGTATCTGAGAAATATAAGTATTAATCCTAACTACCCTGCTTTTGGAGCCGGATTTACAGGCGGAATGGTACTTGCCAGTGATTTTTTTACTGCCGGTGCAACTACTCTTAACACATTAGCTGCCGGAGCAACTGCTTTTATTGCCGGATTACAACCTATAATCTCCGGAGGCGCCGGATCTGTTCTCTTAGCAAATGGAACTGCTGTAGGGTTAAGCACTGCACAAGTTGGCCAGATACAGCAGATACTTGGAGCTGCTGGTTTGACTCCTGCCCAGATTGGAGCCATTTCAATTACAGGAGCACAGGGAACCCTTTATCTAGCTGCTTCCGGATTTACTTCCAAAGCAACCGTTATGACTGAAAATGCAGCCGGAACTAAAGACATGACTGTAGATGCTTCAGAATCAGGAACAGGGATAACCCCAATTCTTAGCGCAAACTTTTCACCTATAGAAAACCTGGATATTTCAGTTAAATATGAGTTTAAAACTGATATTGATCTGAAAACAAAAGTTGCAAATAATAATGGCGGAGGAATATTTGTTGACGGGCAGACAGTTATTGGCGACATGCCGGCAGAACTTTCTTTCGGACTGGATTTTAAGCCAATAAAAAGGCTTTTGATCTCTGCAAGCTTCAATGAATATTTTGATAAAAATGTCGATTATGACGGAAGTACAGCCATAAATATAAATGAGATTGATCATAATTTCCTTGAATACGGACTCGGCCTGGAATATGGCCTTACTGATAAACTGCGTATAAGCGCCGGCTGGTCACACACCACCACAGGTGTTAATCTCAACTATCAGAGTGATCAGAGTTTCAGTACAAACACCAACTCTATAGGATTTGGTTTCGGTTACCGTATCACACCAATGATTGATTTTAATTTAAGCTACCAGCGTGCATTTTACGATCAGGGTTCAAAGAACTTTAATCCCATTCTGGCTGGCAGTAAAGATTATTTAGAAACATATGATAAATCAACATGGATGATTGCTGCCGGACTTGATTTCTATTTCGGAAAGAAATAGTCTGAAAATTATTAAAATTATAAGGAGGGTGCCTCAACCGCCCTCTTTTTAATTTTTACCCCTAAATCCCCTAGGGGGGACTTCTTGATTTACTGATAATTAAAAGCCCCCCTTGGGGGGATGGGGGGTAAATTTTCAGTTTTGAGACAAACTCCTTTTTTTAATAAATAATGCCTTGTGAATTAAGATGTTTAATATATAACTCTTTTCTTGGAATAACTGATGATTTTAATTTATTGTACCATTCATTTGCTTTTGGGATATTGGCAGTTTCTTTAGCCAGCTTAATAATATTAATATATATCAGGCCCTCAACTCCTGAATTATTACTTTCTATTGTATTCCCAATTTTAATGAAACTCATTAATGATTTAACCGGCTCTTTATTTTCAGCAAGGATAGAAGCATCATCGATTTTTTTGTTAAGATCACCGTTTAGACAAACACCATAGAAAGAAAAACAATTTTCGGTACAATCCTCTATCAGATCAATCCACTGTGTCCCTGGCTTCAATGGTGGAAATGTCAGTTCAAAATTCAGTTTCTCCCCTATTGTTTTGAATTTATAGGAATCGGGACAAACAGGTATCCCTTTCGAAGCAGTCAGCTTGCTTCTTGTGCCATCGGGATATAGGATAAAGATATTTTTATCAGCGCAGAAATAACCACCGGTGATCATGTTTTCCACACTGAGGAAAATCACAGTTTTCTGTGCTGTAATTTCAATCTTTGAAATCTCAAGTGTCTCATGACTTTTAAGAGCATAGTTTGGTTTAATTATAGTCTGGGAGAAACCATTTATTATTATGAAATTTATTAAATTAAAAAATGTTATTAGATTTTTCATTATTTTAATGAATTATGAAAGTATGCAAGTTACAAAAATATAACTTCCTTCTATTATTGATATTTGATAGCAGATTTCTAAATTTGAATTTAATTTTTAAGGAGGTAGATAAATAATAGGAGAAAAATTTACAGAAATGTAACAATTAAGTAACAATCAAAGCTCATTTGTAACAATAAATGAAGCTAACTTTGCGGCAATTCATTGTGCCTTGAGAATCTGATGAATAATAATTTCAAATAAGAAGGTGTTTATGACGAAAAAAAAGGAAGAAGCTATAATCGACTGCGTTAAGAGTTTTGAGGAGATGGCAGATCTGGTGCTGATCCAATTGACTCTTCTTGAAAAGTATATGTTGTTGAACGATAGAAAGGAAATGAATAATATACTTTCAAGGATTGAGGAAAACGAAAATAAAATTGATGAATTTGAGGTTATCATAAGTGATAAGTTCATTAGTTCAATAATACTTTTTCAGCCGGTAGCATCTGATATAAGAAAACTCAATTCAATATACCGTATATCAATTAATCTTGAGCGCATAGGAGATGTAGTTTTAAATATCGTTCAATCAATCGAATCAATTAAGGAAACTGCTGAATATGAAGCTATGCAGGATGTTTTAATGAATATGCTGGTGTCGGGAGTAACTATGGTGGAAAAATCGCTTCTTTCTTTCCTGAATAATGATGATTCTTATGCAGAATGGACTATTAAAAATGATGAGATAGTAGATGATATGAACAGGAAGCTTCTCAAAAACAGTGTCTCAAAAGCAAAGGTCAGTGAAAAGACAAGGGAAATGTTATTGAGCTATATGGACCTTAAGAATATCATTACCAACATGGAAAGGATAGCTGATCACGCAACAAATATTGCAGAGGCTTCGATATATTCTATGCAGGGAACAGATATCAGGCATAAGGGAATTGGAACTCATCATTCTGAAACAGAAAATATCTGATATTCAATAATATGGAGTACAAAGGAAAAAAGATTCTCATAGTTGATGATGAAGAGGATCTTTGTGAAATTCTTCAGTATAATCTCAGCAATGAGGGCTATTATACTGAAATTGCACATTCAGCAGAAGAGGCTCTGAAGAGGACACTTGGTGACTTCGATCTTATTCTTCTTGATGTTATGATGGGGCCAATGTCCGGGTTTAAGTTTGCAGACAAACTGAGAAAAGAGCTTGAAATTGAGATCCCGGTGATCTTTCTTACTGCGAAGGATACCGAGAATGATATTCTTACAGGATTCAGTCTGGGTGCAGATGACTACATATCAAAACCCTTTTCTGTTAATGAACTAACGGCCAGGGTAAAGGCCGTTTTAAAAAGATCTTATATTGAAAAAGTTGAAAGTAAAACCATTCTGCAATTCAATGGGATAGATCTGGATACAGTCCGTAAAAGACTGATTATAAATGATGAACGTGTTGAACTCACCAAAAAGGAATATGAAATCCTGAGAACCCTGCTGGAAAATCAGGGCAAAATCTTTTCCAGGGAAGACCTGCTTACGAGAATCTGGGGACAGGACGTTATTGTCACTGAACGTACTGTTGATGTAAATATTACGCGACTCAGAACTAAACTTGGACAATTTGGCTCATCTTTAAAAAACAAGACAGGTTATGGGTACTTTTTTGAATTCTAACGCTCAATTTATCAAATATGATAATAAGAAATAAATTCAGAAATAATCTATTCATATACTATTCATCAATATTTGTATTATTCACAGTCCTGATACTAAACTATCTCTATAAGAGGGAAAAAGAATTCAGGATCTCAACTCTTAATGATGAGCTTGAAAATACAAGTAAGATAGTTGATAACTATATCAAGACAAATTCTATAACTGAAAAAGGGAACTATCTTCTTATTGATTCGCTTGTTAAATTATTTCCACAGGATAGCCTCCGGATAACAGTAGTAAATCCTGAAGGAGTTGTAATTTTCGACAGTTTCGTTCCTGACTGGGGGAAAATGCAGAATCATAAAAACAGACCGGAGATCGAAGAATCACTATATTCTGATTTTGGTACATCTATCAGAAAATCAGCAACTACCGGAAAGGAGTATTACTACTTCTCAAAATATTTTGGTAACTACTATATCAGGGCGGCTGTAGTTTATGATTTAAAAGTTGTTAATTTCTTAAAAGCAAAAAAATATTTTATTATTCTCATTATCATATCCTTTCTCCTTATCTGGCTGATATTGCTTTTTGTAACGAACAAATTATCAGAATCAATCATCAGACTGAAAGATTTCGCATTGAAAATCGGGAATAATGAACCATTCGATTTCAATCAGAGATTCCCTAAAAATGAACTGGGAACAATAAGTGAAGAGCTCATTGAGATTTATAAAAATCTTTTAAAAACAAAAAATGATCTGGTGAATGAGAGAGAGAAACTCTTCAGTCACCTTAACGCTCTTAATGAAGGAATTGCTTTCTTTTCAAAAGATAAAGTAAAGATCCTCTCAAATAATAATTTCATTCATTATATGAACATGATATCCGGTGAACTATCTGTTTCAGGTGCAAATTTTTTTAAAATTGAAGATTTCAAAAAGATTAATGAATTTATTGACAAACAGTTGCAAAGTGAAATAAATTCAAATCAATTACCCAAATTTGAATACCTGTTAGGAAAAAATGGCAAGTTTTACAGGGCCCAGTGTGTGATTTTTCATGATAAAAATTTTGAAGTGATACTTAGTGATATCACAGAGATGGAACAGAACAGGCTTATCAAACAGCAGATGACATCCAATATTGCTCATGAGCTCAAAACGCCTGTCTCTTCAGTTAAGGGCTATCTTGAAACTCTTATAAATGACCCCACAATGTCAACAGATAAGCAGAAATATTTTATTGAAAAGGCACTTGCACAGAGTGAAAGACTGACTAATCTTATTAACGATATTGCAATTATTAATAGAATTGAAGAATCAGGCAACTCCTTTACAGTTGAAAAAGTGGCCATCAGAGAAATAATTAATGATGTAACTAATAATTTCAAATCTGCAATTGAAGCCAGGAAAATGAATGTTGAAACGGAAAATATTGATAATGCAGTTGTTACAGGCAACAGGTCGCTTATCCTTTCAATATTCCAGAATCTTCTTGAGAATGCCGTCAATTATGCAGGTGACAAAACCATAATCAGAATCATGCTTTATAATGAAGATGAATCATTTTGTCACTTTTCGTTCTCAGATAACGGAATTGGTATTGCAGAAGAGCATCTTCCGAGAGTTTTTGAAAGATTTTACAGGATCGATTCAGGACGTTCAAGGAAAAGCGGGGGTACAGGACTTGGACTTGCAATAGTTAAGCATGCGGTACTTATCCATAAAGGTGAGATTTCAGTAAGAAACAGGACAGGTGGTGGTGTCGAGTTCCTCTTTTCACTTCCAAAATAAGAAAAGATCTGCTATCCAAAGCGCCCTGAGATATAGTCTTCAGTTTGTTTATTAGCAGGATTTGAAAAGAGCACCTGTGTTTTATTGAATTCAATCAGCTCCCCTAAATAAAAGAATGCGGTGTAATCGCTTGTACGTGCTGCCTGCTGCAGATTGTGTGTCACAATAATGATAGTATAATCCGTTTTGAGTTCAAGCAATAATTGCTCTATTTTGTTAGAAGAAATAGGGTCAAGCGAGGAAGTTGGTTCATCAAATAAAAGTATATTGGGTTTCATGGAAAGAGAGCGGGCGATACATAGTCGTTGTTGCTGCCCGCCTGAAAGAAAGGTTCCCTTTTTATGCAATGTATCCCTGACTTCTTTCCATAGATCTGCCTTTCGGAGGGAATCTTCTACTATTTCTTCTTTTTCCTGTTTGGAGAGTTTAATACCATTGAGTGTATAACCCGAAATAACATTTTCAAAAATACTCATTGTAGGGAAAGGATTTGGACGTTGAAAAACCATACCTATTTTTCTTCGCAATAGAATAAGATTCAGCTTGTAAATATCATCATTAAAAAAGTAAATTTCACCTTCTGTCCTGGCACCCGGAGTAAGCTCATGCAAACGGTTTATACAACGAAGAAATGTTGTTTTCCCACACCCCGATGGCCCCATAAAAGCTACAATCTGGTTTTTAGGTATTTCTAAGATAATATCAGACAATATTTTTGCTTCTCCAAAATAAGCGTTCAAATGTTCAACTTTTAAAATTGAATTTTCCATCTTCTTTCTAAAATCTTAGTAACAATATTTAAGAATAAAATCATCATGATGAGCACAAACGACGCTCCCCACGCGAGTTTATGCCAGTCTTCATAAGCACTGCCGGCATAGTTAAAAATCAGCAACGGCAAGCTACTCATGGGTTTTAAAATATTTGTATTAATAAACGGGTTTCCGAATGCGGTGAAAAGTAAAGGAGCCGTTTCTCCTGCCACTCTCGAAATACTTAATATGCTCCCGCTTAGAATACCACTGAATCCCATTGGCA
>PLLX01000098.1:0-648 GCA_003141415.1 Bacteroidales bacterium | reverse complement strand
AGATATATAATAATCCCAAGCACTATTGATGGTATACCTTGTAGAACATCTACACACAAACCCACCCAATAAGAAAGTTTATCGCGGCTATACTCACTCAGATAAAGCCCTACAATTGCCCCGAAGGGAATTGCAATCACCGAAGCGACTAAAACGATAATACCGGTTCCTATAAGTCCGTTTATTATTCCACCTCCCTTTTCTCCTACCGGTTTGGGAAGATTGATAAAAAAATCCCAGTTGATTGAAGAGATACCCTGTTTGACTATATAAAATAAGATAAGTAACAGAGGCACAGTCGATAATACAGTCATAAGAATAATACCGCCCTTAAAAAGCCTGTCTTTATAAAACCTTAATCTTATAAGCCTGTTCATGCTAATGGAGTATATAACGTTTAATGATCTGCCGACCCGATATATTTATCAGTGTTGTAACTATAAAGAGTAAGAGCCCCATCTCAATAAGAACTGATAAATATATATTTCCGGTTGCTTCGGTAAATTCATTTGCAATTACACTGGCCATCGTATTCGAGGGGCTGAAAATACTGGTCGGCAGATAATGTGAATTTCCAATAAGCATTGTCACTGCCATTGTTTCACCCAATGCGCGTCCGAGAGCGAGTAGTACTGCAGCAAATAAACC
>PLLX01000038.1 GCA_003141415.1 Bacteroidales bacterium | reverse complement strand
TTTTGTTACGTATAGCTTCCTGTTATCCACAAACCGACTATCTCGACGAAAATGCAGGATTTCAAGTCGTTATCATTGATGTAATTTTCAATATAATTATGATATGAGAAGAAGAATTTCGAATGTCCGGCTCTGGACGAGGCCGGGGGCTACAGAGACATGGTTGAGATACTATGGCACCGCCGGGAAACCAAGCGGCAAACGGAGAAAACATACATCAACCCGTGTATGGGCGAAACTGGTCTACTCGACTCCAATCCAACCAAGTTAGCCAAATAAGCATGGTTTAATCGAGAAGTAGAAAAGGTAAAAAAAGGAACATGGATTCTGATAAACCTCGTTTTGCCGATCTTAAAGGTCTGAAATCAATTTATCGCGCATTGTACCATCGAAATTACCGCCTTTTTTTTGGGGGCCAGAGCATCTCTATGATCGGTACATGGATGCAGCTAATTGCTGTGAACTGGCTCACTTTTCGTTTGACACATTCAACATTCCTTTTAGGTGTGGTGGGCTTTACAAGCCGCATCCCCATGTTTCTTTTGGTCCCTTTCGCCGGGGTGTTGGTTGACAGGTGGGATCGCCATCGCATTCTGGTCGTCACACAAATCCTTTCTATGGTGCAGGCCCTTATTTTTGCCTTTCTTGTTCTCACGGACAGGATCGCTATCTGGCATATTATTTTCTTAAGCTTATTCCTTGGTATTATTAATACTTTGGATATGCCCGCCCGTCAGTCGTTTGTAGTAGACATGATCGAAAAAAAGGAGGATTTGGGGAATGCCATTGCATTAAACTCTTCTATGGGGACAGGCGCCAGATTTATTGGACCTTCCATAGCCGGCATTCTTATTGCTGCCGTTGGTGAGGGAATCTGTTTTCTGCTTAATGGATTAAGTTTTATTGCCGTTATTATGTCCTTATTGGCGATGAAAATTACAGCTAAAAAAAGTAAAAAACAAAACACCCCTGTATTGCAGGGTCTGAAGGAAGGATTTGATTATACCTTCGGATTTTCACCCATCCGTTCCATGTTACTACTTCTTGCTTTGGTCAGCTTAATGGCTATGCCCTATATGGTGCTCATGCCTGTATTTGCCAGAGATATTCTTCATGGTGGCGCTCATACGTATGGCTTTCTTGTAACCGCTTCAGGTTGTGGAGCTTTGGCGGGCGCTATTTATCTTGCTTCACGAAAAAGCGTCCTTGGACTAGAAAGAATCATAGTAATCGGTTCGGGTCTCTTCGGGATGGGCCTCATTATATTTTCCTTATCTCGGGTCTATTGGCTTTCTCTGTTATTGATGATTATTATCGGCTTCGGAATGATGATGTCTGTAACAACTTGCAACACGGTCCTTCAGACCATTGTCGAGGAGGATAAACGTGGCCGGGTGATGAGCTTTTTTGCGATGGCATTTTTTGGCATGATTCCCTTTGGCAGCTTATTAGCCGGCAGTTTAGCCCATATGATCGGAGCACCTGAAACAATTATGATAGGTGGGATCTCATGCATTTTTGGTTCTGTCTTATTTGCAATCAAACTTTCGTCTTTCAGGAGACTGATCCGCCCGATATATGTAAAGAAGAGAATCATTTTGAAGGAACAAGCAGAAATTAGAAATCAGGCGTAATTAACACCGTCGCCATATCGTCAGGAAAACCAGCTTCATGTATTTCAAAGATGAGTCGCTGTGTTTGCCTGACAGACACACTGGGTGGTTAATAGGGATAATGGGGAATAATGACAATTCACATTGATAGCTCCTGTCAATAATTTCTTTACATATAAAAATGAGATAGTGGCAAGTATTACAATACAAAAGGAGGAAAACATATGGCATTTAAAACACTTTTCATGGCACATGCACCGGATGCGGAAAAAGAGAAACATAGAAGTATAATCGATACAGGGAAATATAAATTATTTTCTGTCGTTGTGAAAAACCAGGATGACGCCATCAGTGTTGCAAAAGAGATGTATGATAAAGAGAAGATAGATTCGATTATTCTTTGTCCCGGCTTTACTCATACAGATGTATCGGGTATTGTTCAGGCGTTACAAGGCAAGATCGGTATTACGGTAGCCAGAGGAGATGGACCGAGCAATAAGATTTCCCAGCCGATTATACAAAAAGAATTCGGGAGATGATTTAATCACCCTCTGTGCCACTTGGACGGATAAGGTATACAATTTGATTTTTCGGAATATTTTTAAGAAATCGTATATTTTCTTAAAAACCGATTAGCAGAGTTCTTCAGTACGCAGGCGGAGTGAGCAAAAGTTGCTGATATCAAATGTTAAACAGCATCTGATGGACCAACACTTCCATCGTAAATGGTTTTTCTGTCGAGGAATTCATAGATCATACAGACCCAGTCGTGTACAATATATGCATCCAGCCTACCAGAAAAGATATAAATTAGGGAGGGTGATGTGAATAAAAACAAGAACGAAATGGCCAAACGACAGGCAAAGGCCAAAGAGAAAGCAAAGAAAAAGCGCCAGGTCCGTATGGGCAAATCGCCTGTCCAACTTATAGAACGGCCGCCGCTTATGGAAATGGATGTACCCAAGGGCTTCATGACCGTATCCTTTTCACAGGCGATGGTAGAGTATGCAAAGCCGCTCATGGACAAAGGGGTGAAAGACATCAATGATCTGAATAAAACAATGGAATTGGTATCAACCCTATGGAATCTTTCCATCAGCAATCAAAAGAAGGACCACAACGAGTATCAGAGATGGATTGAGAAGGCGAAAACAAGTGCCAAGAATATATTGGACCTTGATGGTGAAGAAAGGGATCTTTTCATCAATGAGATGGTTAAGCGCCAAGCCCATCTGTTTCCAGCGGATGTCCAACCGACACCTCCGTCCATGTTCATGTATATGAGGAAAGAAGTCAGTTATCTTATTGCTCCTTTCGACTATGGCAGGATTAAGTTCAAGGTGGGTAAAGAAATCCCGCCGGATGAAGAAGATCTTCGACTTATCGGAAAGATAGAGGAATTAGATAGGCACATGGTTAAGGGTAGCGACTACGATGAATATGAAAAATTATCATTATCTATCGAAGATGAATGCCCGAAGCTGTTTGAGAAGTGGCTCATCGCCAAGGGATTTGAAGATATCCCGAATAAATATTCCAGTTGTCTGGATATCTACATCATCTTCATCTACAGGTATATGCACGATGACACAGTTCTACTCAAGTCCGTTCCGGATAGATACTTATTCGAATTCTTCGAGGATTTCCTCCTGAGAAAGGTTGTATGCGAACCCTTTGAGTTCCTGTATTGGCCGCCTTCGCTGAAATTATTCTACCAGTATCTGGCCGAGAAAGGCTATACAAAGGATGCAGCCATCATCGGAAAACTGGATGCCATGGAACCACACTTCCTGGAGATATTACAGAAACGGCACAATTGAACTATCGGATCTTTCAGCATACAGCAATTATGATATGGAGAAGAAGAAATGAACAAATCAGACCTGATCGACGCAATATCCTTCAAAGAAAACCTGTCCGAAAAAAATGCATCCGATACCGTCAATCTTATCTTCGATGGATTCACCGATACGCTCAAGAAGGGCGGGAGGATTGAAATCAGGGGATTCGGGGTCTTTACCGTCAGGGAATATGGTGGTTATACGGGCAGGAATCCGAAGACCGGCGCTAAGACTCAGGTGGGAGAAAAGAAGCTGCCGTTTTTCAAGGTGGGGAAGGAATTGAAGACCAGAGTAAACGGTTGAGATAAGAGCTGATAAAAAATGGGTGAACTATTTTTGAGTTTTTAACGATAACTGATTGAAAGCTGTAGTTATTGGAGGGGAATTTTTCGGATGAGCGGGGGTGAGGACAACTTCCTGTTATCCACAAACCGTTTTCCTCGAATAAAATGCAAGACTTCAACTCGTAATCATTGATTTTATTTCCTTGAAAATTATGATATGTATGGCCGACTCTGTGAGGTGCAAGCATTTGGAATTCTCAATATTCTTCATAATCTTTATTCAATACCTAAAAATGGCCATTGACGGTTGCATCATGAATAAATTCAAATGTTTGATAGTGAATTGCCATCACCAATAATTACAAGAAAATCCTTTATTTACGATGACATAGAACCATGATGGCCAGATTTAGGTAATATGATATACGGAAAGATAAAATAATCTTGGCTCTGAAGTCCGCCGCAACCATGGCGCTATTCCCCATCATCGACTATAACCCCAGAAACGAACAAAAGGACGGGCCCCCGGCAAAAAATTGTTTTGCTGCATTGTCGCTGCCAAATGAGCATCATTAAAGATTTGATTGGGAAATATGAGTATTACATCAGATAGGTCTGGAGTGCCCTATAGCTCTGAAAATTGGCATCGACAAAGGAGGCGCCGATATGGATGCTGTCTGGCGAATCAACCACCCGCTTAGACTCACAGGTCAATTTTATCGGCATATTCACGGCAGGCAACGTGAAAACAATTTCAAACCTCGCACATTGCGAATCAATTATCATCTTATGATTGAAATCTTTGGGAATTAAAACTCTTACGCCGCAAAGAGAAATATCCGTAATGGCTCCTACACCCATTTGTTCGGGTTCATGTTTATTAATAATGGCAGGAATTGAAAGAGTTTCCCTTGGATATTGGCGTTTTTCCTTTTCAACACCATGGAATGCCTTTCTCTCTTTGAGGTACCGGATCAGTGCAATTTCGATCGTTGACGATAAAGATCGCTGCTCTTCTTTGGCAACCTGAGCCAGAGATCCATGCAGGTCCCTGCTGGCGCGAAAACATATGAGGCTCTCTTTTTTCATAAGCACCACTTCATGTTCCAATCAATATCTATACCGCATAAAACGTGCCGGAAGGATCATTCCTGATCTGTTATTGAGATTTCCCTTTACAGTCATTTGCTTTTTTTCATTAAGTGAATTACCCCGCCCACAGGGCGGGGCATCTTAAGAAACTGGGTAAGGGGGATTGCATCCCCCTTACCCCCGCTCCGCATTCATCCCCGTCCACAGGACGGGGTATTCTGCGGGAGGATTTCATAAATACAGGGTGTCCGATCTGTTCAAGTGAGCGATAAGAGCATTGAGTTTTTTTATACCACAGATTCATTAAATTGTAAATAATTCCGACGACCGCCGATTATAGGAAAAAGGGAGGTTGGAATAATTTGAGAATGTCACAATTAGCCAGGATTTGCAAACGGGAATGATGGGTAGCGCCCCTATGATGTAAGATATTGTTTTACTTATCCCATTTTGCCTGTTTTCAATCTATTCTGGCGTCAGACGCCGCACCAATGTATGACATGATGGAAAAGTTCGATATCCCGAAGAAATGATGGCGCTGTCGGAATACTTTACAATATCCATCCGGAACACATATCGGTATTAACATATTAATATCATAGTGTATAATATCACATACACCTTTCCATATCTCACTAATTGCCCTGCCATTGTCGGAATTATTTACAACCACGACAATAAACAGCCCGCCCTAGTCAGATAACCTGTCGGCATGACAAAATTTGATATTAGTAAAGCATTGTAATATTGATTATTTATCTATCATTTTTATAATGGAAATCATGTGCAGAAACATTGGCATTTATATTGCAAAACAATGTATAACATTCCAATATATTCAACATGGGGGTGTAAAGGGAGACGGTCTAATGTTAAGTTTTGGATGTTTGATAATTAATCAAACCAAAGATTGGACAAGCCATTCAAAGGTCGTGATTAGGACAGGCAACCGGGACTTGCTAAATTCGCTTTTACTTAAAACCGCTGAAATGAGTGGTAACGGGTTTGGTAAAATTATTTACAATTTCGGTTGTAGAGATAGCGAATTACGCATTTTTTCTCAACTCGGCAGCGGCATAGACGTTTTATCTCACCTCTTGGATGGGCAAGATTACAATCGATTGAGCTCGGAGGCAACAATTGAAACTATCAACTAA
>PLLX01000277.1 GCA_003141415.1 Bacteroidales bacterium | reverse complement strand
TTTGTCTCTGACAGGTCAAATGAACTGATTTTTAAATATGTACCAGGCAGAAACAATATTGAAGAGATCGATAAAACAAAGGATGAGAGTAAATTGCAGGGACCTCCAAAACCGGATGTACTGTTTGGACGACCGCCATTCAGAGAGATGCATTTCTTTAATTATGCCATGACATCTTTATTCCTGGTCTTTTTCTCTTTGGGAATGAGGGTTCTTGAACGTCATTCTCAAACCGAAAAACTGCAGAAAGAACTTGAAAAGGAAAAGCTGAATTCCGAACTGGTATTCCTGAAAAACCAGATAAGCCCACATTTTTTCTTTAACACTCTTAATAATATTTATTCGTTGATAAGCATCAATGCAGAGGATTCTCAAAAAGCCGTGTTAAGGCTTTCAAAATTAATGAGATACTTATTATACGATTCGGAACATGGAAATACAAAACTGAGTAATGAGATAGATTTTATGAATAACTATATCGATCTTATGAAACTCAGGATGAGCAGCAAAGTCATTCTTACAGTCTCATTTCCCCTAAAATATGACGATATTAACATTCCACCACTGATCTTTATTCCATTTATTGAAAATGCTTTCAAACACGGCATCAGTTACCGTGAAAAGTCGTTTATTGATATAAGTATGACGACAATAAAAGAATCCATATTATTCAGATGTGCCAACAGCCTGGTGAAAACAAGGGAAGAGAATGAATCCGGACATTCAGGAATAGGATTGGAGAATGTTACAAAAAGACTGAACCTCTTGTTTCCTGGAAAACATGGAATAAAGATTAATAAATCAAATACAGAATACGAAGTACTTCTAGAGATTAATTTTGTGTGATGATCACTACTATTGCTATTGATGATGAACCGCTTGCTCTGCAGCTTGTTACGGGCTATATCGAAAGAACACCCGGGTTGAAGCTTGCCGGGAAGTTCGATAATCCTCTGGATGCAGCCGAATTTTTGACAGAGAGCAGAGTGGATCTTATATTTGTTGATATTCAGATGCCCGATCTCTCTGGTATTGAATTTACAAGACTAATGGAAAAGGGGCCCAAAGTAATTTTTACAACAGCTTTTGAAAAATATGCTCTGGAGGGTTATAAACTTGAAATTGTAGACTACTTATTGAAGCCATTCAGTTATGAAGAGTTTTTAAATGCAGTGCATAAAGTACAGAAGTTACTCCGGCTTGAGCAGATAACTCCTGCAAGAGTGGATGTAAACAACGAATTCCTGTTTCTCAAATCGGATTATAAAATAAAAAGGATAAATTTTAATGATATTCTATATATTGAAGGGCTTAAAGACTATGTAAAAGTCTATATCAAAAATTCAATTAAACCTGTTCTATCTCTGACCTCACTGAAACTACTTGAATCAAAACTTCCTGAGAATAAGTTTATGCGGGTTCACCGTTCATTCATAGTCAACCTTGAAAAAATCGATACAATTGAAAGAAGCAGGATTGTGTTTGGTAAAGAGTATATTCCCGTAAGTGATCAGTATAAGGGTAAATTTCAGGAATTCCTCGATAAGAATTTTCTTTAATATCAAAAGTGACATGCCACGGCATGTCCACATCTCATTCTCTCTATTTTTAAAATTGTTTATTGGGACATGCTATGGAATATTTTTATTGATATGTTATGGCATGGCTCCAGCTATTTTAGAGGCACAATGACAAAAAATATGTATTTTATTTATGAGTGCCACTAAAAAAGTGGTATAAGGACCAAAAAAATACATAAATAATTTGAAATACCCTCTAAAAAAATATATGTTTGCATCAATATATGTTTTTTATTGATTTTACGTTTAATTCTTACCTGATGAAAATATCTGGAAAAAGATCCCTGTTAATACTACTGTTACTTTTAATCAGTAGTGCAGGTTTATTTGCTGCCGATAATACCCCAATTGATTCAGGAGCAACTGCCTGGATGCTGACTTCTACTGCTCTTGTCCTGCTCATGATTCCGGGACTGGCAATGTTTTACGGCGGGCTTGTGCGTTCAAAAAATGTGCTTGGGACCATAATGCACAGTTTTGTTGCAATGGGTATCATAAGTGTTTTGTGGGTGATCGTTGGTTACAGTATGTGTTTCGGAAAGAATATTCTGGGCGGATGGTTCGGATGGAATTCCAATTATTTTTTTCTAAAAGGGATCGACACAAATATTTTAGATGCAGGTATTCCGGAATATGTTTTTACAATGTTCCAGGGCAAGTTTGCAATTATCACTCCGGCACTTATAGCTGGAGCATTTGCTGAAAGAGTCAACTTTAAGGCCTATTGTTTCTTTATTACTATCTGGAGCCTGCTGGTTTATAATCCTATTTGTCATTGGGTTTGGAGCACCGATGGTTTTCTTTTTCACCTTGGAGCGAAAGGGGCAATAGATTTTGCAGGAGGAACAGTTGTTCATATTTCTGCAGGGGTCAGCGGACTGGTTGCAGTTTTATTTCTTGGAGCGCGCAGGGGATATCCTTACCAGGTGATTCGTCCTAATAATATGGTAATTACTATGCTTGGTGCAGGTCTTCTTTGGGTTGGATGGTTTGGGTTTAATGCGGGTAGCAGTGTTTCTTCAGGATTAAGTACAGCACAAGCCCTTACAGCTACGCAAGTTGCAGCAGCTTCAGGTGCTCTTTCGTGGATACTGATCGAAAGTTTCCATCAGGGAAAAGCTACAGCTCTTGGTTTTGCATCAGGAATTCTGGCAGGATTAGTTGCTGTAACACCTGCTGCTGGCGTGGTTCTACCTTATGGGGCAATGGTCCTTGGTTTTCTGGCTTCATGCTTTTGCTATTCGGCAATCCAGTTTAAAAATAAACTAGGATACGATGACAGTCTGGATGCTTTCGGTATTCATGGAGTAGGAGGAATCGTCGGAGCTCTTCTCCTCACATTCCTCATTCGTCCCTCGTGGATGCGTGATGCAGCAACAGCTGCAGGTGGAAGATGGACAGTTTGGAACCAGTTTGGAGTACAGGGGCTTGCCGTAACTATAGCAATTGTTTATGCAGCCGTTATGACATTTGTAATAATCTATATCCTTAATAAGTTTATAAAATTTAAATCAACAGAGGATGATGAAATGGCGGGTCTCGACAGGTCCTATCATGGAGAAAGAGGATATGGAATGTTAAATCCCAGTTAATTATATAATCTTGTAAATATCATAAAATGAAACTAATAACAGCTATCATCAGGGAAGTTCAGCTTGACAAGGTACGTGAGGCACTAATTGAAGCTGATATAAAAAGAATAACTGTCAGCCGGGTTTCAGGTCATGGACAGCAGAGAATTGAGGAGATGTACAGGGGACAGATTATTATTCCTGATCTGATTCCTAAAATCAGAATCGAAATTGGTGTCAATGATGCTTTTGTTGATATAACAGTAAATGCTATACTGAAGGCCGCCCGTACGGATGGAGCAGGGAATGTTGGTGACGGGAAAATATTCATAACGCCACTCGAAGAATGTATCAGAATCAGGACAGGCGAAAGGGGGGGTACTGCAATTTGAATTTTCAAAGGAATATATTATGTTACCCGGACTTGATAAGTCCGGTTTTTTTTAAGGTGTAATTCTGTTTTAAAGGAAAGTATAAAGGCCTAATTATTCATATGTTAAAAATGATTAAATGGTTGAAATTATCCTCCTGATTAATTAATAAAAAGTAAGATTTTGAGTAAATTTATATTCTCTTATCTTATTTATTAATTTCAATAATTCTAATTATGGGTCAGGAAAGCGATAAAAAGAAAAATCCACAAAGTAAAACCTTGACAAGGCGAAGCTTTCTGGGTACGACAGCAACAGCGGCTGCTGCATTTACAATTCTTCCACGTTATGTTATGGGAGGGAAGGGATATACTGCTCCAAGTGATATGATCAATGTTGCCGGTATTGGTGTAGGGAGCCAGGGCGGTGGTGATATTCAACAGCTTTGCACGCCTGATGTTCCGATAGTGAGGCCTCAAAGGAACTTTAATGGCACACCAATGACAAAAGAGCAGATTGCGGCACAAGAAGCCCGGATGGCTGAAATGATGAAACGGATGGCCCCTAAGGGAGGAACCCCTGGCGCCAATACAAATGCAGTCATGCAGATGGGGGCAGCAGGAAACGGTAAACCCATAAAGCTTGCAACCATTTATGCCCTATGCGATGTGGATCACGATTATGCAGGGCATATAATCAAAGGATATCCCAAAGCTAAATTATATAACGACTGGCGTGAGTTGTTGGATAAAGAGAAATCAATTGACGCTGTGGTAATCGGAACTCCCGATCATAACCATGCAATGATTGCAGCAGCATTTATGCGAGCCAAAAAGCATGTCTACCTCGAGAAACCAATGGCAAAGACTATTTTTGAGGTCCGTAAACTTGCATCTTTAGCAAAAGAGACAGGCGTAGTGACACAAATGGGAAATCAGGGACATGCCACAGAGGGTACCCGGAGAACTGTTGAATTCATTCAGTCAGGAGTAATAGGTCCTGTAAGAGAAGTTCAATTGTCTACAAATCGCCCAATGGGTTTCTGGCCTCAGGGTGATTTGAAAAGACCTGAAGGCATGCCGGTTCCTAAAAATCTGAATTATGATGTATGGTTAGGCCCGGCTCCAAATAAACCTTACAATCCTGAAACACTTCATTTCAACTGGAGAGGATTATGGGACTATGGTACAGGAGCTATGGGCGATATGGGTGCACATATTTTTGACGCTCCTATATGGTCTCTCAACCTGGGTATGCCTACTAAAATCCAGGCAACCAGTTCACCCTATAGCACTGATTATATGCCTCTTTGTGAGATGGTTACATATGAGTTCCCTGCCCGGGGCGATATGCCGGCAGTGAAAGTTACATGGTGCGATGGCGGACTGAGACCCCCAAGACCTGAAGGACTTGAAGCTGGCAGGGCTATGAAAGATGCTACCTACTATGGTGACAAGGGTATAATTACTCATGGAAGCCATGGTGCAATGCCGGAACTTATCCCAGGAAATGAAAATTTCAAAGGTCCGGATGCATGGCTTCCCCGTACGGGTAATATTTTCGAAGACTGGGTTGATGCTATTAAAAATGGTAAAAAATCGTGCAATGATTTTTCCATTTCATCAAAACTGACTGAGATTATGTTGCTAACCAATATTGCTGTAAAACATCAGCTGGATGACATCACGCTGGAGTATGATGCTGCTAATATGAAGATTACAAATCTCCCTGATGCCAATAGTTTGTTCCAATATGATTATCGTACAGGTTGGAACTTGTAATCTGGTTAAGACTTTAAATTAATGTAATTCAAATAAAAGAATATATGGAAAACGAAAACAAATCAAAAAGAAACCTCTCAAGACGCAAGTTTTTGGGTAGTACCGCAACAGTTGCTGCTTTTACAATGTTACCAATAAATTTATTAGGCAAGAGTACCCCGGTTGCGAAAGAGGTTAACGAAACAAAACCAAACTCAAATTTTGGCGGGGTTCAGATTGGAACCATTACCTATAGCTGGCGTGATAAGCCTGGAGGAGTTGAAAATATAATCAAATATTGTGTGGAAACCGGTATAAGCTCAATAGAATTGATGAGCGGAGATGTTGAAGAGTATCTTGGAGCAGCAAAGAATCCAATGATGGGAATGTTTGGACCTCCTCCGGCAGCCCCAAAAGCACCTGCAGGTGATAAACCAGCCGGTCCGCCTCCTGCTTTTAAAATGCCTGAATTTACTCCTGAACAGAAAGCTACAATAGCTAAGTATGAGAAGGAAATGAAGGCATGGCGATTGTCATTGCCGATGTCAAAATTCGACGATGTCCGTAAGATGTTCGATGCAGCCGGAATTTCAATCCATATTGTCAAATTCTCTCCTGCAAGATGGTCGGATGAGGAGATTGATTATGCTTTCAAAGCTGCTAAGGCATTGGGAGCCATGGGGGTAAGCGAAGAGCTGGGAATGGAAGCTGTTAAGAAGATGGTTCCTTTTGCAGAAAAAAATGGTTTGTATGCAATATTCCATACTCACATGCAATTTGCAACACCAAGGTTCAGCTATGACCCATTTATGGCTGTTTCACCCGCAGTGATGTTTAATTTTGATTCAGGTCACTTTTTTGGTTCAACGGGGCTACACCCGAATACAATTATCGAAAAGTATCACGATCGTATCGTAAGTATCCATGTGAAGGATAAAACCGGTCCGAAAACTGATCCGGCCAATACAAATCAGGTATGGGGTCAGGGTGAATGTCCGGTTGAAGATATCCTGCTTCTGATAAAGAAGAATGGATGGCCAATCTTCTGCGACATTGAACTTGAATATGATGTGAAACCATGGTCAAATTCGGTGAAAGAGGTTAAGACCTGTGTACATTATGCAAGACAGATCCTCATGTAGAATTAATGTAAAATAATTTATGAGAGATCTGTAAATTGAATACATAAGCTATATCTTTATTTAACACATTTTAATCAGTAGAGACGCCCAATCTGGGCGTCTCTTTTTATTTTTTGTGTATTTATACTGCAAACTGTAATTCTGTCAGTGTCTTATACAAACCATTTTTATTGGCAAGCAGTTCATTATGTGTGCCTTGTTCAATTATTTTCCCATTTTCAAGTACAATGATTTTGTCAGCATTACGTATGGTAGCAAGACGGTGTGCAATAACTACAGAAGTACGTCCTTTCATTAACTTATCAAGTGCTTCCTGAACCAACCTTTCGGATTCAGAATCGAGAGACGAAGTTGCTTCATCAAGAATCAGTATTTTTGGATTCTTGAGAACCGCACGGGCAATTGCAATTCGTTGGCGCTGCCCGCCTGAGAGTTGTACTCCCCTCTCACCTACTATGGTATCAAGCTTTTCCGGAAAAGATTGGATGAAATCCCACGCGTTAGCTTGTCTGGCTGCATCAATAATCTCATCGACTCCTGAACCAGGCTTTCCGTATGCAATATTCTCACGAATAGTTCCGCCAAACAGGAAAACATCCTGCGGAACAATAGCCATCTGTGAACGAAGTGCCGTGATGGGGAAAGACTGGCTGTTTCGGCCATCAAACAGAATACCTCCACTGGTTGGTTCATAGAATTTCAATAAAAGTGATACAAGGGTTGATTTACCTGCCCCGCTCGGTCCGACAAGAGCCACCTGTTGCCCTGGCTCCACTCTAAAATTCACATTACGCAACACAACATTTTCCTTCCTCGAGGGGTATTCGAATGCCACATGGTCGAAAACAATTTGCCCAAGCAAAGTATTAGCAGGTTCGTGCACATACTGATCATCTACAGCTTCTGCAGGTTCGTCAAGCAGCAGGAGCAATTTCTCTGCAGCCCCGATCGCTTTCTGCAGACGGGTATAAACGCCTGCCACACCTGCAATGTTCCCTGCAATAAACCCCGAATAAATTACGAATGAGAAAAGTTGTCCTGCAGCCATTTGCCCTGAGGCAATTAGCGTGGCACCACGCCATATCACTGCACCCATTGCAATAAAGAATCCCAGAACAATAAAAGACATGGCGGCCTGATATTTTCCACCCTTTATACCTGCTTTAGCTACCTCGTTTGTCTTTTCACGGTAGCGTTTGATTTCAAATAACTCGTTTGTAAAAGCTTTCACATTCTGTATGCCCTGGAGAGTTTCTTCCACTATGGTATTTGATTCAGCAACATGTCCTTGTGCCTTCTTTGAATACCTGCGGATAGCTCTTCCTGAGAAGAAAGCAAAGAGCGCCACTGCAGGCAAAATGGCCAGCATGAACATAGTGAGTTTGAAGGAGCTTATAGTCATAAGTGTTATTCCTCCAATTATCAGGATAAGTTGGGATAGAAGATCTGCAAGAGTGGAAGTGAGCGAATCCTGCAATAAAGAAATGTCGGACGAGATACGGCTATTCAGCTCACCAACCCTCTGAACGGCAAAGAAGCTCATTGGCAACTTTATCAGGTGGTTGTATAGATGCTGACGGATCGAAGCAAGGGTTTTTTCAGTTACTTCAACGAAAATGCGTATACGGCTGTAGGAAAATACAGCCTGGATAAGAATGATAGCCAGAAGAATTAGTCCTGTATGACTTATTTCGGAAATCATCTTTCCCTTATTTCCCAGATCGACCATATTGCCAAGGAACTTGGGAAACATAAGACTGGCTCCGCTTGAGATCAGTAAAAACAACATCCCCAATGCAAATTTCCAGCGATATGGTTTAAGGAACCGGTAGAGTTTAAGCAGTTCCCTGAGTCCGCTCCCGGCTTTTCTTCCCTTCTTCTTTTTTGTTAAATCTTCAAATTCCATAAATATTGTTTTTTACAGATTATCTGTTATAATCCATGGTTATTATTAAGTTTATGTTTAAAAATGATTACTGATTGTTTTCTTCAGTAAGTGCTTTAATTTCATTGAATGCTTTGGCCAGGATTTCCTTTATTCCGGCAACTTTTGCAGAGTCTTTGCTGACAGCAATCCTTCCTATAATATGACGTATTTCAGATGAGTAATTCAAAACAGCTCTGACGTCCTGAAAATATTCCTTATTAGCTGAACCCCACAGGCCCTGAAAGCGTTTTTTTATTTTATCTGTTGTATCTTTCTCTTCTTCAAGAAAGCTCTTTCCTTCATTTGTTATAGTGTAGACATTTTTTCCATCCTTCCTGCAGGATGTGACATAATTCAAATTTTCCAGGAATTGCAGGATAGGATAGATACTCCCTGCACTTGGAGAATAGAGTCCGTGAAAACGCTCTTCCAGAACAGTTGTAATATCATATCCATGGACTGGATAATCCTTAACAATATCCAGAATTACATATTTCAGATCTCCCTTTTTAAAGAGGCGTGGTTGTCTCGGATTATCTTGAAAAAGTGTACCAGACATATTTTTATCCTTTATTTATTTTGACAGATATATTTTGCAAATATATAACAATATATCGTAATACATTACAATATTCATATAAAATAGAATAAAGAGCCTATATTATCCTTAACAATTGAGATCAAATGCCTGAAAATGAACATAAATAAGTGACTATTGTTTATTTAAATATTTTTCAGAATAGTCATTTACTAAAACAAAATTTTATGAAAAAGATTTCTACTCTCACAATTATTGCAGTATTATTACACTATATTCTAATGGATTATCTGCGGAAACTACACAAGCCGGACTCAACCAGGTTGTGCTGATGAAACAATTTATTGGTACCTGGGAAAATGAAACTAATAAAGGCACAGTTTATACTGCAGAATTTAAACCTTATGGAAATTGTAGAATGGAATTCACTTTCAGGAGTGTTACTCAGGGAAAAGTTTGGCTTGAAATGAAACAGCTCTGGGGATATGACAAAAAGAGAGATAAAATCGTTGTTGCCGGACTTATGAAAGATGATCCAAACCTTATGCTTCAGGCAACATGGTTCACAGCGAAAACAGATGTAAACAAGTTCCGTTAGAGTTTGCTTCCAATCCTGAACAAGCAGGTTTTATTGTGGAATTTGAGATCAAATCACCCGATTTGGTTCTTCGGAATGAAATAGTGAATAACAAATCACTTGGTGTGGAAACATATACCCGGGTAAAAAACTGATTTAAAAAAATCTGATTCAATTTTTATTTCAGCAAAATGTCCTGAAATAATTATTTGACTTTCATGAGTTAAAGGTATATATTTGTTTAATTGCCGTTGGTCGCTGAAACTGTTGTTAATGTGATTAATAGTGAAAAAGCAATATATCCTGATGTTTATTGTTTCGTTGCTCTTTTCTTTTGGTAACAAAAGTCATGGTAATATTATTAAGGATATAGTCATTGCTGAATCCAGAAATGATTTTAACATCGATTCCATTCCCGGAAAGATACCTTTAGGGATTATTAAGATCAATCCAATACAGCCATTATTTGGTGAAATTCCTTTTTCATTTGAACTCTTACGCCCTAAGGAAAGAAGTGTACAGTTTCAGGTGGGATTAATTTTCCCTTTTCCCAAGAAATCGTTCGAAAGAAGATTTTTTGAGGAATCGGGAGAAAATGGCGAAGTTTCCAGTAATGGATTAATTTCCTACAGAAAAAGTCCTTACAATAATTATGGATTATCTTTCAAATTCGAATTCAGAAAGTACGGAAGGTATTATTATCATGGTCCACAGCTTATGTATAAAAACTGTTTTTATAAAAATTCCATATTCTCAATCTATAATGGATATCAGACTGAATCCAAATTCTCAAACATAATTGGATTTGGCTACATCTTAGGACGGCAAAATGATAGAAGGAATATAGTATTTGACTGGTATGGATCTGTCGGATTTAGATTCAGGGTTATGTTGGTTAATGTATTAAAGATACAGGTTGGAAAAACTTTCTATCCAAATTCAACGAAATCTATTAGTACCTTTTATCCGTTTATAAATTTAGGACTACGGATAGGTATAAAACTATGGAAAAACCACCCTGGTATGAATGCAACCTAAACTAGGAATACCATGGTCTTTCGCGTTTTCCCAGGCTTCCCAGTATGTCAATGGTTGTGTTTACATCATCCACCACCTGGAAATCATACATTCCTAGACAAACAAAATCAGCACCGTTCTCATAAGCCCAACGGATTCCGTTTGATGGTTGTATTGAACCGGCAGCCAATACTTTGAAGCCGAAGAACGGAACATCAATTGACTTGAAAGTATCAATGGTTTGCTCATAAAACTGATCCCACATATTATCATTCCATTGATTACGATCAGTTATTGGTGTCGTCGGATAATTGGGATATTCCTTCCTGTTTTCAGGAGGAGTAACCGACCAGTATTTGTCGTGATGAAAAGTTTTGTAGTAATAATCAGGCTTAACACCTGCGTTTAGAGATGCCTGAATACTCTTTATTGAATGTGCCCCGACACCTGCAGTAAGACCCTGACTATGGATATACTCAACGGTTTTAAGTAAAACATCAATTGCTTTGGTTTTAGCCAATCCGTCAACATTCTCTCCCTGGATATAAATGAAATCGGCGCCATCATCAACAGCTTTCTTAACCGGAGCTAGTCTGTCATCTGGTTGACCGATAGAGCATTGGCAATTGTTCAACATTTTGCTTCCCGTTTCCTTTTTGAACTCATTAAATGTTTTGTATTGAAACTCCACAAGGTTACAAAAGTTGATACCAGCCTGCTCGGCAATTGCCCATGTTTCCTTCATTTTTGTGTCGGTATGCCAGTGTTTGCTAAGTTGGCCGACATAAGGAAGATCTCTTGAATGCGACCATCCACCCATAGGATTGCATCCCAATACGAGTCTGCTGATCTCATATTTTCCAAGCTTTCCTTTTGGAAGTACCCCTTTAAGATTTTTTAAAGAAGCCTTGGCCTCTTCGGTAAGGTAGCTGTTGTCCTTTGATAAAATACGGACAGCAGCTGATGCTATTGAAAAGCTGCCAATAAAGGGAAGGATTGCTAACCCCTTTAACATATTTCTTCTGCTTTCTGATACTCCGGATTTTATTTTCACGTTTTTATTTTTCATATTGTAATACACTTCATCATTCGACTAAACAAGGTATTATAATATTCTCATTAAAGCAAGAAATATAACACAAGACATTTATGCGTTTTAAAATCTTATTTTTAATCCAATACCATTTGCAGAAGCTAAACCTTTAAACTTAACCAGTTCAGCTTCAATGCTAATGTGCCTCTCTTTTGCCTTTCCAATTGCCCATATAGGAATTCCAACGGCCATTAATCCAAGTCCGCCAATCATAACATTACGATATGTATCCACTTTATTTCCTGAAGGTACTTTACTACCTTTATCATTATATATTTTCCAATACAAAATATTGCCGGTAAATAGAGTCACGCCACCAATCACAGTTATTACTGTACCAATTCTTTCCATCTTTTTATCCTTCACAATAGCATCACCAAATATCAATGAGTTTTTTGATTGTGCATTTACTGAAAATGTAAAGATTGTTAGTAGGAGAACAAGAAGCAGCGATTTCATAATTTGTGTTTATTTAGGAAGCGGTATCTCTTAATTTCAAAGATAAATATAAAATCAGATTCAGAAAATCGGGAAACCCTTTATACGCCAGGCAAGGCTTTTTTGTCTGTGTATCTCTGTGTTTCTCAGTGTCTCTCTGTGAAAGTTCTTGCATTTGACTTTACTGCGCCCTGCCATAAATTTAATATCTATTATCTTTGCATTTTAACTAAAAGGTAAAAATATGATATTCAAAATATTTAGAAATACGGGGAAAGATGTTATAATTAACATCGATAATATTATATCAATTAAGACAGATGAAACATCGGGGAAAACTATAATCTATTCGATATCTCAATCTAATGAAGTGGATGAATCTTTAGAAGAGATTAAAGGAATATTCGGTGTTGGATCCAAGAAAGAAGTTCGCGGTTTCTAAATGGTTAATTAAAGGAAATAATTGAACCTCTTATAATGTTGTCATTGGACAAAAACGTTTACCTTTAGTAGCATGTGAAAGAACAATGCCTCTACTAAATAACCTTGAAAACTGATAGAATTAATATGAAAAAAAATGTGATTAATTTATGTGCATTAGTATTATCTATTTTAATTACTATAGTTTATTCATCCTGTTCGCAGAAGAGATTGCCGTTGATAAAAGCAACTTCCAGTATGGTAGATGTCAGGAATGGTAATGAATTTAAAAAAAGTGATTGGCGTATCTCTCCAAAAATAAAGCCTGATATTTATAAGACTATTAATAAAGACTCCAGGGTTACATTTTACACAGATATTGACTCAATTTCTTTTTTAGTTAAAAAAGATAAAGCTTATGATTTCATAATATTATTAAACGGGAAAGATTCTGCTTTTACGCGAATTCAAAATGTGCCAACATTTTTAGAAGTATTAAAAATCGGGAGAAAGTATGATTTTCAGGATAATAATATAAAGGTAAAGTTTCCATATAAATCAGAAAATAATTCAGATTTAAAATCATTAAGAACTAAATTCAGATTAGATTCAATTGCAGGATCAGGCGATGAGATTTCCAAATATTTAAATATTTTACATTGGGTTCATACTACATTTCATCATGATGGTTCAAAAGATGCTCCTCAGGCAGTGGGAGTTGAGGATTTAATGACTAAGTGCATCAGGGATCAAAAAACGATGGATTGCGGATCTTTGGCATTTGTTTTAAGTAATTGTTATTTAGCCATGGGATTTAAATCAAAACGAATCATATGTTTGCCTAAAGATTCAACTGATTTTGATTGTCATTCAATTAATGTAGTCTATTCTAAAACGCTTAAGAAATGGTTATGGATGGACCCTACAAATGATGCTTATGTAATGAATGAACATAACGAATTACTTGGTATATCGGAAGTCAGGGAGTGTCTAATAAATGATAAACCTCTGAAGTTAAATTCAGATGCAAACAGGAATCACATTGTCAGCGTTAGAATAGAAGAATATCTTTTTAATTACATGGCTAAGAATTTATATGCTTTGGAATCTTCATGCGAATCCAATGGAATAAGCAAATCAATTTTATTATTGCCTTTGGATTATAAAGGTATTCTACCCAGAACCAAAAGTCCTGATCTTTTATGTACACATAATCCCGATATATTTTGGGCAATTCCTGAATAAAAAGCACAAAGTCAATACATCATATGAATACAAAAGCGGTGAAAGCGCTTCTCTTAGCATTTCTTCGGTTTTGAGGACTTGCTTTACATATTTCTTATCCCTTGAATAAGGAAACCGCTTCTTTCATAAAAGTTGAAATTGGAAGTTCTTGCGGACAAACTTCCTCACATTCCTTACATGCAGTACATTTGCCTGCTTTGCCATTAATAGAGATATAACCAGTCACCCAGGCATTCGGGTCATTCCAAATAGCAGCGTTGTTCAGAGCAGCTAATACATCAGGTATATCAACTCCGGATGCGCATGGCATACAATACCTGCACTCAGTGCAATCTGCTTTTATTCTTGTGACCATTGCATTTCGTAATTTATCAAACATCAATAATTCATCCTTGCCGAGGGAATTCGGAATTCCGTCATTAGCAACACTGATGTTTTCCACCACCTGCTCCATGCTATTCATACCTGACAGGAGGCTTGATACGCCCGCCTCGTTCCATACAAAACGCAAGGCCCATTCCGCAGGACTCCTTTTAATCGTAGAAGCGTCAAATACTGGCGTCATTTCTGAAGGAAGCTTCTGCGCGAGTTTTCCACCTTTTAACGGTTCCATCACTACTATCCCGATTCCTTTTTCAGCCGCATATTTAAGGCCCTTATATCCTGCCTGAAAATCAATATCCATATAGTTATACTGTATCTGCGCAAAGGTCCAGTCATATTCGTCACAAATCCGGATGAAATCTTCAGCTTTTCCATGAAATGAAAATGCAGGAAATCTGAGCTTACCTTCGGCTTTCTTTTTATCCAGAAACTCACGTACACCAAGATCACGCATCCTATCCCACATTTCACCATTAAGGCCATGAAGGAGATAGAAATCCAAATAATCTGTTTTCAGTCTTTCTAACTGTTCTTTGAGAAATGTATCCATCTGTTCCTTATGTCTGAGTTGAAAAAGTGGCATCTTGGTAGCCAGATGAACTTTTTTTCGCCATCCTCCCGCGAGTGCATCACCTAAAAAGGGCTCGCTTTCTCCACGTTGTCCGAAGACTGCAGCATGATAAAAATATGCAGTATCAACATAATTTACGCCATGGTCTATTGCATAATGGAGCAATTGGGTTGCTTTTGGATAGTCTATCCTTTCAGGTTTGTGATCTATAATCGGGAGCCGCATGCACCCAAATCCGAGAATTGAAAGATCAATCCCTGTTTTACTAAGTTTCCGATATAGCATAAATTATCCTCCTGATTTTAACAATATTTAATTTATAGAGTTTCCCAATATTAGGAATAAGATTTGATTATATCATTTCTAAACCACAAGTTGATCACGATATTGTTTTAAACAAATTGTTTATTTTAATTACATAATGAAACGAGTTTTTGGTGTACACATCCGATAACCCCGGTCCACGGCAAGCTTCAACTTATCGAAACTACTTCTGCATAACAGGGTCGGGGCAGGCTCTTTAGTTTTGCATTTTGCATTTTTTAATTTGCATTTTGCATTTTCCCTTCGCGGTCAGTAGAATGTTAAACAGACCCAGAAAATAGTTGCTGCCAGCGGACAGAATTTAATTTTGATAGATACGCTCAGAGCCGGGAAGACTTTGTTAGCCAGGAGATTCCCTACTATCTTGATTTAATCAATAATCTTGTATGCAAATTAGTCCGTAAGTTAAAATAAAATTGACTTTGGATTAAACTCGACGTAACTTTGGTATGAAATTTGATTATTTTAAGATAAACAGAAAGAATGAAGTCTTAAATAACTTAAATTAAATGAGAATAAAATTAGTTTTTCTAATCCTCTTCTCCGTATTATGCATTAACAGCATAACAGCACAAAAAAACAATAAAAAGATAACAATCACTGGTACTGTATTGGATGCCGGGAAAGAACCTATTGTTAATGCAATAGTTATGATCGATGACCAAAAAACTACTTCAATAACCGATTCTAAAGGAAATTTTAAAATTAAGGTTAATCCCACAGGATCAAAGATTGGCATCTTCACTTTTGGTTATGGAATACGTGAGGAAAAAATAAATGGAAGAACACAGATTAATTTTAATTTTGAAAATGAGCCATATTGGAAACTGTATGGCAGAAGCACTGGAATGACAGTATTGGGTGGTCGAAACATTGCGTCAGGTGAAGAATCAGTTGAAGTTGGTTATGCTCATATGAAAAAGAAAGACCTGTCTACTGATATAGACTATATTGACGGAACAAATAAAAAATATGCTTCGTATAGTTCTGTTACAGAGATGATACTAAGAGAAGTTTCAGGCGCCAGGCGGATGGGGAATGGCATTATAATACAAGGGTCTGCTAATCTTTTTGGTCCCGTCGGGCCACTTATAGTAATTGATGGCACATTTGGGGGATCCCTTGATGATATACCACCTTCGTCAGTTGAATCAATATCGGTCCTCAAGGGTACAGCAGCTGCAATTTATGGATCACGCGGATATGGAGGGGCAATAATAATCAAAACAAAGACTTATGATGAGTATTAAGAAGTCTTATTTTGATTTTTCCCATTAAATTAAACTTGTATTGATTTGATATTTTCGGGAATCTATAATGAAGTTTCATCATAGCTTTATTTGCAGTAGGAGCCACTTATTTCTTTAGTATATTTTATCAGAGATTGTATTTTCATATCCAAAATGTACTTTTCATATTCCAACCTTTTCATTTTAACAATATTTATTAGGATCAGTAAAAAAGGATGCTATTTACAGGGCATGGCATCCGACAATCTCGTTTTCTTATAGAATTAGTCACTTTAGTGTTAATACTGTCTATGTATCTAAGTATGGTTGTCTGTTTAATAAGGTTTTCTTTAAGAGAGAAACACGAAAACTTAATAGGATTTTTCAAATTTTATAATGTTCTGATCCCAAATCTCATTTTAATGACTACTATTTCAACGGGTTCCTGATTGTAGCTTTTACTATATTGATTGGTTTCAGTTATTGGTTGAGGTTCAATTCCCTTATAACACTTCGTCATAAGATCAGTTTTAATGATTACAGATATTTGTTCAATTGTTTAAGATTCCTTTAAACATTTTAAAAAACGCTCTAATCAGATAAAATAAACATATGGCAACTAATGCAATCGGAAAAACAATTAAATTTGACATTTTTCTAAGTTCTTTTGTTAACAATTATTTGTTAAGGATATTCTTTGCTACCAAGGTTTACAAAGATGGCCTATTTGTAAAAAAGTTATGCTTGTAAGTGAATCCATTTTGACGTAACCACCAACGCAATGCTTTGGCAATTCTTCTGCGTCTTAACAGAACCGTTCCAAATTCGTCTGATGTAATCAGAAAGCGTGCTTTCATTACTTATTGTATTTAATCACATGGTAAAAGTAATAAACCTGAATAACTCTGGCAAGTCGCTAATGCCCAATTAGTGTAGAATTAAGCAAGTTTTGCAAACTCTTTATCTTTTAAAAATGATGGATTGTTTACATGAATCATCCCCTAACCTGCCGAAAGGGTCCAGTTCGTCAAAATTGAGTGGAAATTTATCAGAAATCTGTTTCAGAATATGATCAAAAAGCTATTTCACAATCTATAACACTTATTATCTGAATAATAAGAAAGTACAATATAATTAAAATAAAAAACTTCGATTTTGACCAACAGTTTAATTATCAGGATCAGAATTTAGTTTTTTTACACAATTTCAGGTTTTTGATTAGTTATACGCAGGGAATGAAGTTATCATTTAGGATTGTTTTTGAGTCTTCAGGAATTGTAGAAACAAACCCTACATCCATTTCAAACTTTTTTCAATTAATCTGGCAATTATTTACTCCACCTTAAAGACCAGTGATTGGTAATTAATAAGATAATAATGCTTCGAAATCCTAAAATGCTTCGCTTGAATAAAATGAGTTTTTTTTAATTAATTCTTCAATCATACTGACCGCAAGTACTGGTGCATCAAATTTTGCATAGTGTTCTTTCAACTCATTTGCCTTTTGTTTATAAGATTGATCTGACATGATCTTTCTATAAGCTTTCATGATTTTTTTTGAAGTCGGCTGTTGGTTCCTTAAGTTTATCCCAGCCCCTGAGTATTCAAGTCTGGCTGCCACTTCCATTTTATCTTCTGTAGCACCAGCAATAATTATTGGTATTCCGTAAGCTAAAGCATTCTGAGTACCACCAAATCCACCATTTGTAATTAATAGATCAATGTGTGGTAAAAGGTTTCCAAAAGGAATGTAGAGTTCAGTATGTACGTTCTCAGGTAGATTCATTATTTCTCCCTCCTTTACTGGTACAGCTATCACTATGATTTTCTCATTTTTCAAAGCTTCAATTGAGGGAAGAATTAGATCATCATAATCTTTTGAGACTGTCCCTTGATTAATAAGGACAACCGGAATATCTTTCTCTATTTCTGGCCACCATTCCGGTTTCTTATAATTTACATTTGGAGGCGTAATAATGGGTCCAATAAATCGGAATTTAGGAGGAAATTCTTCTCGGGGATATTCAAAATTTGGTATTGAAGTATGCAAATAAAGATTAGCATTATCAAATTCTTTTTTAATAAAACTTTTACCTAATGCAGGTAATCCAATTCTATTTCGTATTTCCTCACCATATTTTTGTACATCATTGAATAGGAACTTATTAAAAAGCCAGCGTAAAATATTGTTTCTCAATTTCGAAAAGAGGGATTTCCCAGGTAATAATCCTAGCCCGAACGGAGGGATATTCTTTCCGGGTATATTCAATGGTAGTACAGATATCCCGACACTTGGTATGTTATAAAATTCTGTAACCCATGAACCAACAATAAGGAAAGTGTCACTAATGATTAAATCAGGTTGGAAATTATCAATTTGGCCTTTCAGTTCGTTTATAAGATCAGATACCGGATCAAACATGACAAGTTTAATATATAATTTTAGCTGTGCAAGACCACTTTTGTTCCTTAATTCTGGAAAAACGTCATATGTTTCTTGGATGCTTGTATCCCATTTTAGAGGAGGAGGTAGAAAAGTAGCCCCGGTATTTTCAACCCTTTTCTGAAACTCTCTCCCAGCAAAACATATTACATCATGACCGTTTTGAACAAGTCTTGTAATAATAGGGACAAAAGGATTAAAATGTCCCTCAACTGGTACAGTAACAACTATTATTTTACTCATAATAGTAGATTTTATCAAAGTTACTTCTTTTTTAATAACGTATCAACAAGGATATAATAGCTATGTATCTAAATATCAATTAATTAAGATAATTATTTATTGATTAACCATTTATATTAATGGTTGTATTTTTAAATGTATGGTTTAATTGATTAGTAATTAATAAGATAAGTAATATAGAAATATTTTTAACCTAAACGCATTTATGCCGTAACTGCAAATGGTTTTTTGACGAAGGTGGTTCTCTTTATTTTTATTTTTACTTTAAATGAGAAATTTTTATAGGTAGCAACTTAATCTATTTAAATAATATTTAAACGGCTGCAAAGAACAATCTTTTATTTTTTTGGCATAACTTTATCATAAAGTATGCAAAAATCATGTGCAGGTTAGTTTTTATTACCATAACAGTTCTTATCACAATGAAAGCTTTTCCCCAGACCAAGTCTACAGACAGGGTGCCTTATGCAGCAGGGAATTTCTATTCTTCTGATAAAGAGACACTTACTAAAGATCTTTCACAGCTATTTTCATCCTGTGTAAAAACAACAGAAAATTGGAAAGTAAGAGCAATAATAAGCCCCCATGCCGGATATGTATTTTCTGGAAGGATTGCTGCTTCAGCATTTTCATGCATCCCGAAGAATGCTAATTATAAAAATATTTTTATAATCGGGTCAAGTCATATTATGGCATTCGATGGTGCTTCAGTTTATCACACAGGAGATTATGTTACACCGTTAGGCAAGTTGAAGGTGAACAAGGAAATCGCAGATAAGTTAAGAAACAATTCAATTTTCAAGTTTCCTGAAACTGCACATATTCAGGAACACAGTCTGGAAAATCAAATGCCGTTTATCCAGTACTACTTTCCAAATCCTCTACAAATTGTGCCTATAATTATCGCCACAGACAATTTAAGGACCATAAAAGCTATAGCTGAAGCCTTGAGACCATGGTTTACAGATGATAATTTATTTGTTATCAGTAGCGATTTTTCACATTATCCTCCTTACAAAGATGCCCAGGAGGTTGATAAAAGCACTGCTGATGCAATAATTTCGGGTGACAGTGAAACTTTCATGAAGACCCTTCAAAGGAATGCCGAAAAGTCTATCCCTAATTTAGCGACCAGCATGTGTGGTTGGACATCAGGTTTGACTTTACTGGATCTTGTCAGCAAAGATCCAAAGCTGGAATTCAAAAAGATAAGCTACTGCAATTCAGGAGATTCTCCTTCCGGGGATAAAGATAAGGTAGTCGGCTACAATGCTATTGTCCTTATTGAGAAGGATCCGAAAAACATGAGTCATCAGGGAATGGATTCAGAAGTGTCATTTACAAAAGAAGAGATTAATCAGCTCTTCTCGATAGCCAGGAACAGCATTCATAAGATGCTGTATGAAAATAAAAGGTTGACCATTGATCCTTCAACTATCTCACGGAATCTTAAGAAAAACATGGGTGCTTTTGTTACCCTGAATATAGACGGTAATCTGCGTGGATGCATAGGCCAGTTCACTTCGACTGACCCACTTTATGAAGTTGTGAACCAGATGGCTATAGCATCAGCATTTGATGACACACGTTTTACTCCACTCTCAAAAGAAGAATTCAATAAGATCAAAATAGAAATTTCAGTTCTAGGACCATTAAAAAAGATCAATAACATTTCCGAAATTGTTCTGGGCAAACATGGTATATATATAAAAAAAGATTTCAGATCAGGCACAATGCTGCCACAGGTTGCTACAGGGAATCACTGGACTCTCGAGCAATTTCTGGGTTATACTTCACGCGACAAAGCCGGTCTGGGATGGGAAGGTTGGAAAGATGCTGACATTTACATCTATGACGCAGTGGTGCTTGAAGAAAACAAAAAATAATTCTGTGTAAGAATGAAATGTCGCTGATATCAAATTTCAGAAATTAATTTAAACAATTGATAATTCTAAGATTGTCACTTAGTATCTTTTATACATCTTATAGAATGACCTTGATTTTTTTGAGGAGGATATTTACCTACCCCGGTTGTATTATATTCAACATCTAAACCGCTAGCTCCGGGAGAAGCAGTGGCACTCCACCACACTGCATTACCTCCAATATAGAAAAATGAACTTGATGTACCATCTAAATTACTTAGAGGGCCTTCAAACCTCAACCCACCTGCAAGTGCTGAAAAATCACTACTGTTATCACCCATACTAGTCGAGTATGACCAATAATAATCTTCGGTTTCTTTCAGTTTAATACCTGCAACTGCTTCACCACCAAGGTATGTTGTTAATGTAGTCCATTCGTTATCATTGGGTACATGCCAGCCTGATGGACATACATTTTTATTACCATTGCTTGTTGTATCTATAGTATACCAGTTATACAGAGCACCATAAGTGCTTATTAATCCGGGATTGTTATTGTACCAGCAATATGCGGGAGTACTTATTGTTTCCCAGGTGAAGTCATCTGTAATATTTGGTATAAGTGTTCCATCATTGAACCTTGTCACTTTTAAGTTTTCTGCTATCCATACCTGGTTCCCGATATTTATGATATAGTAAATATTTCCTTCTATATCCTTAATAGATTTATAATCTGAAACTTGTCCTGTAGTAAATGAAACTTCTGGCCCAAAAACAGTACCGGAGTTATTTGTTGCATAGGCCTTTACATAATAGGTAGTACTTGAATTCAACCCCGGGAGAAGATCAGAAAATAAATCTGAACCATTACCAATTTGAAATTTAGTTCCAGCACTTTCGGGATTAGGCGAGAGTCCAAAATAAATACCACGTTCAGATACTTTTGATGAACCATCATACATAACTTTGCCACCGACCCTTGGTGGTGTGTTTATGTGTGTAAAAACCGGTGCTGTAATAACATATGGAAGGTTTGTATCCGGGACAGTTGTAAAACTTGAAATCCCTGTTGAACATCCACTATGACATGGAGTTGCTCCTGTAACATTCCAGTAATATGTGGTATTAAGATCAAGATTATTGAGAATAAAGCTCGTTGTACTTTGTTGTGAAATACATGGTAAATTATCTTTAATGGTTCCAAAATATAAACTGAAAATCGAATTGTCATGGCCTATCCATTTAATTATCAGTTTTGTGGGGCTAACCATTGCCTCATTTGCGGGAGAGATTGCTAAACAAAAAACATTCCATTGCATTATTGAGGTACCACAAGGGTTATTTACAGACTTATTTTCAGGCTTGTGACACATGACATACAGTATAACTAAAATACTTACAGAAACTAATTTAATAATATGAACGCCTGATTTAGTCATTAGAAAATCAAAACAGAGAAATAACTTATGGTTCAGTAAGAATTTAGTATTTCAAATCTATGCTATTAATTAAGTAATATCAAGGTTTAATGCCGATTTATTAAATTGCTTTAAAACCGTATATAACTTTATTATGATAGGTCCTCCCGGAGCCGGGAAGACCATGCTCGCCAAGAGGTTACCTACAATTATTCCACCTCTGACACTTGAAGAAGCTTTGGAGACAACGAAAATACATTCGGTAGCAGGGAAGATAGATGACTGTACAGCTCTAATTACGAAAAGACCATTCCGATCGCCACACCATACAATTTCTGATGTTGCTCTCATTAATTATGTGGTGAATTAAATATCGTTCATTTGAATTAAGAATCCATACTGCCTGTGGCATAACAAAGCATTTTAAATACTTATAATCAGTACCAAATAATCCAACTTGGTACAATTTATTTGTTTAGTATCCTTTTTTGTCTTAACTTTTCTCATGTAATTAACCTACAGACATTTGAAATCAGATTTTTAACTAAATCTCAATCTTATGAAGACATTTTTTAAAACTACACTGATTGTACTCGTGTTGCTTGGCGCAAATGTATTACAGGCACAAACTACGCAGACGCAACTTCCTAATTTCCCGAATGAAGTTAAACTTAATTATGCAACATGGCGAACAGATTATTATATCTGCACAGGAATTGCTTTTGCTAAAAGCAATGGAATGACTGTCAATGATTTTGCAGCATTTGTTGGTAGTAAGCATTCAATTACAAGTCCTAGTGACACAAGTATTTCCGCTGTTATTAAAACTTTAAATATTGCCTTTTCCTGTTATCCAAAAGGGAAACTTGAGTTACTAACAGAATCAAATTTAACTGCAACAATGAAATGGACCAGACCATATTCGGAAATGTTTGGAGATGGACCTGTTTTGGGAGTTTCTCTTGAAGAATTTGAAAGTTTTCTATATGGTCATATCACAATCCTGACTAAGCGAATAGGAATTGAATTCAAATATGATATCAAAGGTGATACTGTCTTTTGCACGTTAAAAAGATACCGATAAATATTACGGATAAACAATTTACTATGTATCCTTTTTTGTTCTAACTTTTCTCATGTAATTAACCTACAGGTATTTGAAATCAGATTATTAACCAAATCCCAATCTTATGAAGCCATTTTACATAGTTTCAGTGTTCGTTGTTTTCCTTTTACTAAGTTCATATGGATTACAAGCACAAGCCATTCAAGGACAACTTAAACCAGTATGCCTCGATAATACTGAACAATTTTCGATAACATCAAAATATGTTGCAGGTGAAACTTATGTAATTCAGGTAGGCTTACCTATAGGCTATGTTCCTTCAAAAAAAACTTATCCAGTTCTGTGTGTACTGGATGGTGATAAATCATTTGGAATGACAAAGGAAATTGCAGATTGGCTAATGTGGAGTAAAGAGATAATGGATATCATTGTTGTTGGTATAAGTTA
>PLLX01000186.1 GCA_003141415.1 Bacteroidales bacterium | reverse complement strand
TTTATCAATCTCAAGATATACCATGGTCTCCGGTATCTGCTTGTTGCTTCCTTCAAAATCTATTGAAGCGACCCAGATCATTTCCCCTGGTAGTCCGGAGGTTGCTCCTGCTGAGAGGATATTGGGATTTTTAGTCAGTTCCTGTTTGAATGACACTATTCTTGAACGGATATTATCGTCGTTGAGAGGGATGATCATTAATTGATCTTTTGAAAATCCGAGATCAAGATTCCGGATAAAACTCATTTGCCGGAATACAATTAGTGTGGATGAAATCAGGGCAATTGAAACTCCAAACTGAAAAAGAACAAGGAACCCCTGTGTTCCAATATGTTTCTTCCTGTGGATCAGAGTTTTTCTTAAAGTGTCCATCGGATTGATCCTTGTTGATATCCATCCAGAGGAAAGTCCTGTTATCAATGTAATTATCAGGAACAATAAAACTATACCGGGAACTAAATTATTGATTTTAATGTTTTCTGCCAGGTTTACTCCCACAAGGCCGCCAAACCAGGGCAGAAGGTCCGGGACAATTACTATAGAAATAATCATGGCTAATCCTGCCAAAACATAAGCATCCTGCAGGTAAAGAAGAATGAGCTGGCTTTTCCTTGCGCCCACTATCTTTCTTATTCCAAGTTCGGTTGAACGCCTGTTTATGATTGAAAATGAAAGATTTATGTAATTGATACAGGCAATCATCAGAATCAGGAAAGCAATTGTACCCAGGATGTAAACATTTTTAATATCGCTGTTCGGAGCAAATTCTCCACCCAGATCAGAATGAAGATGAATAGAAGTTAATGTTTGTACATGATAAAGCTTATTATCACCGAAATCGCCCCCGGTATATTCTTGTGTGGCCTGACTAACCGATTTCTCAAATTTTTCAAAGTCTGTATCCGGATTTGTAAGCAGGTATGTAAAAACAACAGTATTCATCCTGTTTTCCATAAAATCATCCCAAAAGAAGGTTTTTGCTGAAGACATCGAGACGACCATGTCGAATTGGAGATGTGTATTTCCTGGAATGTTTTTCATAATACAGGTTACAGTCAGGTCTATTTTGCGGTTATAACGGATTGTCTTACCGATGGGATTGTTTTTCCCGAAGTATTTTTTAGCTATCGATTCTGTTAAAACCACACTATTAGGTTGTGCAAATACTTCGTTCGGATTGCCAATTATAAGCGGGAAGGTAAATACATCAAAAATTGAGGAATCTGCTATAACGATTTTTTCCTCGAAAAAGTTTTTATCACCTGCCGACAGCAAACATTTTGGAACGGCAGCAATCCTGACTGTTTTAACTACTTCAGGAAATTTATTCTGAAGAAAAGATGCAAGCGGAGCAGGAGTCTGGACCCATGCTTCATTTGCTCCTCCCATTGTAAAAGTACTGTAAACTCTTAATATCCGATCGGAGTTTTTATGAAAACGGTCAAAGCTAAGCTCATAACTGATATAGATCAGAATAAGAGATGCGGAAATTATTCCAAGTGTCAGACCTGCCAGGTTGACAAAAGCAAAGAGCTTCTGTTTCCTGAAATTCCTGAAAGTAAACTTTATATTACTAAAAATCATCCTGCTCTTTTTTATTATTTAATACTATAATGATGCCATAATTGTATTTACTTAATAAACAATAAGATAATTAAATTATATAGGACCCTTACGTAAATAAATTTTACAACTAAACGTAAAATATTTTTACAGATTATTGACTTTGAGGTTGGAATGAAATAATTTTACATTTCTAACCTCAACCCCCAACCCCCCAGATGGGGGGCTTAAATTTGGTATAGAGGGATAAAAGTCCCCCATTTGGGGGATTTAGGGGGTAAAAAATCAAGTGGACAAGGAGACTAAACAACAAAAACCCCGCACTTTAATGCAGGTTTCTGAATATAGTTAAATCAGATTTAGTCTTTTCGTGTTACTTCTTTATCATCCTCAGCAGGATCATATTTTGATGCTTTCTTAAATTCCTTCATCCCCTGACCAATTCCTTTCATAAGTTCGGGAATCTTATGACCACCAAAAAGCAGTACTACCACAACTAAAATCAGTAATATCTCAGTTAAACCTATATTTTGCATCTCTTTTAGTATTAGAATTTACACAAAGTTAAAAATACTTTACTTAAATACAAATCATAAAAAAACCAAAACCTATTTCCTGAGCAGTCTCAGGACATCATTACCATTGGCATAGAGCAAGAGTGCCAATAATAAAATCATCCCGGCAATCTGCGCATATTCAAGAAACTTATCACTCGGTTTTTTCCCTGTAATTACTTCAAATAATAAAAAGAGAACATGTCCTCCGTCAAGAGCGGGTATTGGAAGGATATTCATGACTGCCAGGATAATTGAAAGAAATGCAGTCAGGTTCCAGAATCTTTGCCAGTCCCAAACTCCGGGGAAAATGTTTCCGATTGTAATAAAACCACCTAGTGATTGATAAGCTTTTGTATGTTTTGAAAAAATGAGTTTGAATTGCTTCAGATAATCGGAAATTGTCTTGAAACCTTTGTTAATACCTGCAGGGAATGATTGAAAGAACCCATATTTAATAGTTTTAAGCTCAAATATCTTATCAAGGGATACGGATCTGCCTATCCCAAGCATTCCCAGAGAATCGGGAGTTACTGAAATATTAAGTTTCTCATCCTTACGTAGAAGATTAAGAATTACAGGATGCTCCTTGTTATCGAAAAGATATTTTTGAAATTCATCGTAATAAGCAAATTCTCTGTCGTTGAGGCCAATAAGTTGATCATTAATGAGGATTCCGGCTGTTTTGCCCGGAGATTTTTTCCCAAAGCTCTCAACCACATATGGTCCGAATGGTATCCTGGAGTCAATCTGACCCTTACCCTTCAGCATTTTAGGAACATATTCCTTAGGTATTTCAATATTCATCACTGTACCATCGCGCTCTACCTGGATAGTTTTGCGGTTGTTCAAAACAATATCGGAAGTTATCTCCAGGAAGTTCTCCACATGCTGATTGTCGACAGTAAGAATCTTGTCTCCATTTCTGAGACCAATGGCATAACCGACCGAGTCAGTTACTATTCCATATTTTACATTAGCCGTTGGCAGATATGTTTCGCCCCAGGCAAACAAAACAAGAATAAATATCAACATTGCGAAAATAAAATTAAAAATTACCCCTCCGGTCATTATCAAAAGTCGTTGCCATGATGTCTTTGACCTGAATTCCCAAGGTTGAGGAGGCAGTTTCATCTGCTCCTTATCCATAGATTCATCAATCATCCCGGAAATCTTTACATAGCCGCCGAGGGGGAGCCAACCTATACCATATTCGGTTTCACCTTTCTTATATTTAAATAGTGAAAGCCACGGATCGAAGAAAAGGTAAAATTTTTCGACTCTTGTTTTGAATAATTTAGCAAGTGTAAAATGTCCTAATTCATGTATAATTACAAGAATTGAAAGGCTCATTACAAACTGCAGGATTTTAATAAGTATTGTCATTTTTCTTTTTGAAGTTTATTAATAAAACTGAGAGCTGTTTCCCTTGCGCTTTCATCAGTAGCATCAAGTAAATCCAGATCAGGAGAGGGGGAAAATAAACTATTTTTCATCGTATACTCCACGATTTCAGGCATTTGCGTAAATCCTATCTTTTCATCAAGAAATGCCTTAACTGCCATCTCATTGGCTGCATTTAATATACATGGCATGTTCCCACCCCTGGCAAGCGCCTCATACGCCAAGGTAAGATTCCTGAATTTCTTCATGTCGGGATCACTGAATGTTAAAGCTTTACAATCTTTAAGCACCAGACGCGGAAGATCGGATTGTATCCGATTCGGATAACTCAAGGCATAAAGGATCGGGACCCTCATATCGGGAACGCCAAGTTGTGCTTTTACGGATCCATCAACAAAATGGACAAATGAATGAATGATCGATTGGGGGTGAATAATAACCGAAATCTGTTCAGGAGTGAGATCAAAAAGCCATTTCGCCTCAATCACTTCCAGCCCTTTATTCATAAGTGAAGCAGAGTCAATTGTGACCTTACAACCCATATTCCAGTTGGGATGTTTAAGAGCATCACATGGCTTTACTTTCTTCAACATCTCTTCGGATAAATTCAGAAATGGTCCTCCTGAAGCTGTAAGTGTAATTTTCTCTATTGGGTTTCCCGATTCACCAACCAGACATTGAAAAATTGCCGAATGTTCTGAATCGACGGGAATAATGATGCTCCCCGATTCTTGGACCAGTCTGGCAATAATCTCCCCTGCCACAACGAGAGTTTCCTTGTTTGCTAGGGCTATCTTTTTCCCGGCTTTTATTGCGGCAATAGTAGGTCTCACACCTGAATATCCTACAATAGAAGCAATGACCACATCAATAGTTGAAGAAGTAACTACCTGTTCTATGGCCTCATTTCCTGCATAGACTTTTATGTTTGTACCACGAAGGCTTTCTTTTAATTGCAGGTAATGATCAGGATTCGCAATTACGACTGAATCAGGCTGATACTTATGTGCCTGTTGTATAAGAAGATCAATATTATTTCCGGCAGCCAGGACCTCAACTGCGAACTTTCCTGGATACTTTGAAATAATATCCAGAGCCTGAGTGCCGATCGACCCGGTTGATCCCAACAATGCAATTCTTTCTGGCATACCTAACGTTATGGTTATTAGAAAAGAATATGTTTCTCGGGATCCAGAGGGCTCCCTTTGTACCAGATCTCAAAATGAAGGTGGGGACCGGAGGTATACATTTCACCGGAGTCACCGACTACAGAAATTGCATCACCGGCACGTACAAGGTCTCCTGTCTCTTTCAGGAGGCTGGCATTATGTTTATATACTGAAACAATATTATTCGGATGTTGAACCTCAATTACAAATCCGGTTTCCATTGTCCATCCTGTGAAGATAACGGTTCCGTCAAGAACTGCGGAAACAAGCGCTTTAGGTTGTGTAACAATATCAGTTCCAAAATGTTTTGTCCTCACATCATATTTCCCTGAAACAATTCCTTTTACCGGGGGAAAAAAATGAAGGCTGGCTAGCCCTGAAACTGATTCAGATGTAGATGGGCCGAGTGTGAGATTATACCTTTCTTCATTTTCAACATGTGCCCTTAAGACAGAATCTCCGGGTGAAGTACTGAATTTGATTGCTTTATAATTCTTTGCAGTGTCCTGGTGAAAAGACATATCAACAGGTTGCGTGCCTGATATTATTGAATTCAGATTGTCGAAATACTTATCCCTTAACTTCAATTCACGATCGAGGGAATCAAGACGGATTGCGCTCATAAGGATATTTCGGCGCATTGTAACGTCAGGATAGCCAGGGATAAACTCGCGCAGGTTTGTGAAAGAGATCAGAGTACTGGTGCCCCAAATAACAAAAAGGATAAGAAAAGTAATAAGAAGGAATGCGTTATATCTGGTTAATATTACTCTCCATACCTCCTCAAGTGTATGGTCATTTATTACAGAAAATCTGTATTTATCGCGCCAGTTGTTTTTTTTCTTATCGTCCTTAGCCATTTTCTATAATTTAATTGGCATGCAAAGATAATAATCCTGCCTCATCAAATGAGTTAATATAACCAAAAATGGGATTTTAAACCTGTTATATCACCTTGACCACTTTGTCCTCACTCTGCCACAGCCCATGTTTTGTACAGACTGACATAGCAGAGAGGTTCATCGATACTTCGGGTGCAACAATGTAAAAATCGATCTCAAAATGAGAAGGTAAATTGCCATAAACACCTGCTGTATAACGGGCTTCAGCAAGGAGTGTTTCCCTGTTCCAAAGTTGGATTACACTTATGAAATGGTCATGTTCATCAGGATGGGGATACTCATCACCAAGTTTTACTTTAACCTCAAATTTCTCTCCTCTTTTGACTGTGTCGGGACAGAAAACATGCGGCATATGTCTGTCGAGATAATCACGTTTTATCTCTTTATCTTCCTTTTCTATCTCAGTTGCTTTAAATACTCTTGGCATATTATTATTTTTCAGTTAATATAATAGCCCAAAATGTGGAACAAATTTAAGTACTAAATCCGTAAACAAACCTAATAATAAAAAATTTAATTAAATGACTTTCGGTAATCATGTAAATAAAATCCAAAATCGCTTGAAAATCAATTTATTTACCCCAACCCCAAAGGGAGTAAATTGATTTTAAAGCGATTGGCTTCGGTCTTCTTATTATTAAATCAAAATAAATTCAAAATTGTTTTGGTAATTGCCCCTTATATACTACATTTGCCCCTCGATATNNGTTCGAATCCTCCCTCCGCTACTAACAAGTACAATCAATGACCTGTAAACTAAACATTTACAGGTTTTTTTATTCTCAAATTGGAAGCATATTGGAAACATTGACTTAAATTAAGACATGTTGCAACCATTGACTAATTGCCTGAAATAAGCTATTTAACATTAAGCCCCGGACTTGAATCCGGAGACTTACCTCTTACAATATTGTCAGTTGGGTTTCCGGCGTTATAATATCTTGCGATGAATGGGTCGCAGGTTCGAATCCTG
>PLLX01000184.1:8976-10456 GCA_003141415.1 Bacteroidales bacterium | reverse complement strand
TTTGATGTTTTTTTATTTATGCTACAGTTTAATGTGTTGATAATTAGAAAAATAATCTTACTTTAATGAGTTATTAAAATTTGTTGACAAATATGCTAATTATCAAGATATGAGGAACATAGCTATTTTAGCCTCCGGCGCTGGCACCAATGCTGAAAACATAATTAAATACTTTTCGAACAAAAATACTGCCAAAGTAAGTCTGGTTTTATCGAATAAGCGTCAGGCTCAGGTTCTGAAAAGGGCTGAAGCGAATAATATCCGTACTGTTTTTTTCGAACATAAAGAATTTTATATTACCGGAAAAGTACTACGTTACCTTTTACTATATAAAATAGACTTTATTGTTCTGGCTGGTTTTTTATGGCTGGTGCCCGAAAGTATTATCGATCAATATGCCGGACGGATAATAAATATTCATCCCGCCCTGCTGCCTGCTTACGGTGGTAAAGGAATGTATGGTGAAACTGTTCATAAGAATGTGCTAACCAGTCATGACAAAGAATCAGGAATTACTATTCATTATGTCAACAAATTGTATGATAAAGGAGATATAATTTTTCAGACCCGTTGCAAAGTTGAGCCTTCTGATACACCAGCTTCACTTGCTGAAAAAGTTCATGCACTTGAATATCTGCATTATCCAAAGGTTATTGAGGATCTTGTCGAAAAGCTGCCAGATTTTTTAATTAAAAGTCCCGAGGAGGCTTAAGACAACGGTTTTGATTTTTTCAAACTTAACCTTGTTTTCTTCTGTTACTGGTTCAACAGGTGGTGCATCTACTTTCAGGGGGTCAACCGGTGATCCATTCTTATAGAATCTGAAATCGAGATGTGGTCCGGTGGAAAGACCACTGGTTCCAACATAACCTATAATATTACCCTGTTTAACAAATTTACCGGGTGAGACTCCTTCTCCAAACCGGCTCAGATGCAAATAACCGGTTACATAAACACTATTATGCTGGATTTTTACCATTTTTCCTGCTCCACCTTCATTCGTGGCTGAAATAATTCTGCCATCACCTATTGCATGCACTGGGGTACCTACAGGAGCAGCATAATCAACTCCATAATGCGGACGTATTATTCTCAGTATAGGATGCATTCTGGCTGAGGAAAAGTGAGAGCTGATTCTTGAAAACTGCAAAGGAGCCTTCAGAAATGCTTTCCTCAGACTATTCCCGTCTATGTCAAAAAATGATTCCCTGCCGTCCTGAATAAACGGGATAGCAGTTATTGATGAGCCTGTCCTGTTAAACTGTGCCCCATAAATTTTCCCCGTCCCTAACGACTTGCCATCAATGAAAAACTCCTCATAAATGACCTTAAAATTGTCTCCTTTCTGCAAACCGAAGAAATCAACGGTCCATGCAAAAACTTCAGATAACTCAACAACTAAAGAAGGATGCAGACCCCCATTAATCATCGCATCCCAGAGAGAGGTTTCAATAGTACCGGATGAATATTTTATTTCACT
>PLLX01000184.1:0-8903 GCA_003141415.1 Bacteroidales bacterium | reverse complement strand
TCGAATGAATCGGATGGGATCCCATACATAAATACCGGGCTGTTAACTTGCTGAATGCCGCTGGTATCTGAGGTGACTGAAACAGATTCAGTTTTAGTCTTCTCTGAATTATTACAGGAAAAGGAAAGGGAAACGAGCAATAGATATATTAAAGTTTTCTGGGGGGGAAACATCACTTTCTCAGTTTAATTTTATTTATGGGTCCGAGGTACGGAGTCCGAAGGTTTCTTATTATAATTGATTCCAATTTCCGTCTTCCGTCTTCCGACCTTCACTTATTCAGCCTTTAATAACAATGTTAACAATACGGTTAGGAACTACAATTATGTTCGAGGGTATGGCAGCTCCGATCCACTTCTGTGATCTTTCATCAGCCAAAACAATTTTAATGATCTCTTCCTTTGTCAGACTTACAGGCAGTTCAATGTTAAACCTCATTTTACCATTAAATGAGACAGGATAATTGAAACTGTCCTCTTTCAGATATTCCTCATTAAAGTCAGGCCAGGGCTCGTATGCGAGAGTCTTATTATTACCCAGAATCTGCCACAGCTCTTCAGCAATGTGTGGTGCGAACGGGGAAAGTATCTGAGTAAATGTGCAGGCAGTATCAGTTGTTATTTTGCCCTTCTTTGTTGAAAGATTGAGAAAGATCATCATAGCAGAAATAGCAGTGTTAAAGTGAAGATTCTCAATATCCCAACCTACCTTTTTGATAGTCTGGTGAAGTCCTTTCAGAATCTCTGCATCTTCCTCTCCGACAAAGACATTTTCAGGATTTGACAGGAACCTGAAAGCTCTTCCAAGAAATCCGAAAACACCTTTTACTCCTTTTTCGTCCCACGGTTTTGTAACATCAAGGGGTCCCATAAACATCTCATAAAGCCTGAGGGAGTCAGCCCCGTATTTTGATGTAACATCATCGGGATTGACAACATTCTTAAGTGATTTTGACATTTTGGCGACGATCTGTTTCAGTTCGGCCCCTGTTTCTTTTTGAAAATATTTTCCTTCGCGCTCGTCAACAAGCTCCCCGGAGACTCTGGACCCTGATTCAGTTTCATATGCAAAGGCAAGGATCATTCCCTGATTAAATAATCTTTGATACGGCTCGTCAGTAGATACAATTCCGAGATCAAACAATACCTTATGCCAGAACCTGCTGTATAAAAGGTGAAGAACGGCGTGTTCAGCTCCACCTATATAAAGATCGACTGGCATCCAGTATTTTTCTTTTTCCTTGTCGAAAATCAGCTTATCATTTTTTGGGTCAATGAACCGCAGATAATACCAGCACGATCCTGCCCACTGAGGCATTGTATTGGTTTCCCTTCTCCCTTTACGGCCCGTTTTATCAGTTATATTCAACCATTCATCAGAATTTGAAAGAGGTGATTCTCCTGATTCACCCGGAAGATAATTTTCAAGTTCAGGCAATTCGAGCGGAAGGTCATCATCATTCATTACAGTAACTTCTCCATCTTCCCAGTGAATTACAGGAAATGGTTCCCCCCAGTATCTCTGCCTGCTGAAAAGCCAGTCGCGAATTTTGTAGTTGACTTTTGATGTACCCAGGTTTTTAGATTCAAGCCACCTGGTTATCTGTGCAACTCCTGCTGCTTTATTCAGCCCGTTTATATCAATTCCGGTTGTTTTATCAGATGAGTTAATGTATTTCCCGTCTTCTGTCCAGCACTCATTCCCTTCAAGAATTCTCTTTTTCTGATCAGGATCAGCTACATCGGGATCCTGTATGCAGACTATCGGTAAGTTGAATTTCTGTGCAAATTCAAAATCTCTGGTGTCGTGAGCAGGAACAGCCATAATTGCCCCTGTCCCATATCCGGTTAATACATAATCGGCTACCCAGATGGGGATTTGCTTCCTGTTTACAGGGTTAATAGCATATCTGCCAGTGAAGACCCCTGTTTTTTCTTTAGCCAGGTCAGTCCTGTCAAGATCCGACTTCAGCGAAGTGGCCTTAATATAATTGTTAACTGAATTTTTATATTCGTCCGTTGTAATTGAACCTATGAGAGGATGTTCCGGTGCGATTACCATATAAGTTGCTCCAAAAAGTGTATCGGGCCTTGTTGTAAACACTGTCAGATTAATATTCAGTCCCTCAATCCTGAAATCAACTTCAGCACCGGTTGACCGCCCAATCCAGTTGCGCTGCATGTCTTTGATACCTTCGGGCCAATCGAGTTTATCGATGCCTTTCAGCAGCCTTTCAGCATAAAGAGGTATCCGTAGCATCCATTGTTTAAGATTTCTTTTCTCAACCCTGTTACCGCATTTCTCATGAGAGCCATCGTTCAGTACCTCTTCATTTGCACAGACAGTGCAGCAGTGTGGGCACCACCATACACTCGCATTGTCGTAATACGCAAGTCTCCTGGAATTAATATATTTTACTTTTTCTTTCTTTTTTATTCCATTCGGAATTATTAATTCGGAAATTGGTCTGCCTTTCTGTAATTTATCATCAAACCAGGTATTATATAGCCGTATGAATATCCACTGGGTCCACTTAAAATATTTTGGATCAGTGGTATTTATCTCCTTTTCCCAATCATAGCTGAGTCCGAGTTCTTTTATTTGTCTTCTGAAAGTATCACAGTTGTTCCTTGTTGTGATTGATGGATGTGTGCCGGTTTGAATCGCATATTGTTCAGCAGGCAGACCGAATGCATCCCAGCCCATCGGGTGGAGGACATTGAATCCCTTCATCCTCTTGTACCTGCTGAAGATATCTGTTGCAGTATATCCCTCAGGGTGACCCACATGCAATCCTGCCCCGGACGGGTAGGGGAACATATCGAGGATATAGCACTTCCTGGGATTTGTCAGATCTTCCGGAGTTTTAAAAGTGTTGTTATCCTCCCAGTACTTCTGCCACTTCTTTTCGATCTCGTGGAAATTATAGTCCATCTTGTTCTTTACTTGATAAGTTGTTACTAATAAGTCGGGAGTCCGAAGGCGGAAGTCCGAAGTGCTAAGACTATTTCTTCTGACTTCCTACTTCCGGCTTCCGGCTCCAATGCATTTGACACAGATAAGGTAATATCCTTTTTTAATGAATCTGAGTTTGCGAAAATATAAAATCTTTGGCAAATAACATTGAGAGTCGCTGCAATAGGTAAGTGGATCAGCCAATTTTTCTGATTTAGTTGTAAAACCGGGCTTTTGGTTATACTTTTGCGTTATTGATCCGGTCCCGTAGTTCAATGGATAGAATGGCAGATTCCGGTTCTGTTGGTTGGGCGTTCGAGTCGCCCCGGGATCACAGTTAAGAGTCGTAATTCATGTAATATCAATGAATTACGGCTTTTTTCTTGATCGATTATCGCAACATTGTCGCAACGGAATGAAAAACTTCTTTATTGTAAAAAACCCCGGCTTTTTAGTTCTGGAATTTAATGTAATATGGTCAAAGCTTTATTTAACTTCCTTTTTGGTTAATCCAAGTAAAATATCAATATACAAGTGAACTTTATTTCCCATATCACAAACAATCTTATCAAATGCGTTTAATCCATCATACTATGATAGATTTTTAAAATAATAAATCTGCGACCCATAAAGTTTGCCGGAATTGCCGGAAATTCTCCCATTGGCATCGCTTCCAAATTAATTGATAAGAATGTTCCATTTACACCAGTACCTGATAATAAAGTAATTGTATCACCAACATTAAATATCCTGTCCGAAATAGTAATTGTCTTAACGCTATACTTTTCAGAATATTTCTCAAAGAATTTATTGTTAGAGCCATTTTGAGAATAAATTGCAATACCAAAGAATGCAAATACAAAAATTAATAATAGTGTTTTCATAAAAATGAATTTTAATATAATTTACGAATTTCTCAATATTCGCCCATTTTGTAGCAATAGCCCCAACCATTTATACCATTGGCTAAGTAATAAAATAAATTTGACTTTGGCCTTAGCAGACTAGATCTTGAATTAAGGATGATAGCAGGTTAATGAATAATAAAAAAATATGATATAAACCAAATGGATTATTGCCCCGATTATCAATATCAATGAGCATATTGTAGGAATTACAATACCAATATATCCCCTCTTACTTCCAATCTTTCCAACTGCTAAGTCATCGATAATTTTTGCAGGATGAGATTTGTCCTTAAATAAATCATCATCTAAAATATGATTAAGCTTTTGTTGTGATCTTCGTAAAACCAATGCCAAGAGTGAAACAATTAATGCTCCAAATGTTAGAACAATCTGAGCGTAGATTACATTCTTCGCATTAACAAATCCAGCTACAGTAATAGAATAAAACAATAGGAAATAATTAAATCTTTGACTCAGCAAGTTTTCTAAAAATGCCCGTTCTTGACTCATGTCCCAAACAGGAGATTCTATGTCTCTGTCTGACGCATTAATCGGTTTATGTCTTGTAAGCTTGTCATTCATAATTTTGGTTAGTTAAGGTTAATATTATATACTATAATTGCTAAATGAGCATTATAAGTACTATAGGCTTTCCATAGCTTATAATCAAAGTTATGAAATTTTGATGAATAAGGTTAAAGAAGGCAAAAACCCCCGGCATTTCTACCGGAGGCCTCGCTGCGGGGTTTTGTGCTTCCATCCCGTCCATACTATTGGCAAATCAAATTTATGAGGTGCCGGGGCCAGAAACAAATTTATTGCACCGAAAAAAAAGGGCTACGACTTCCAACATCTAACAAAGCCGTTTTTGACGTATATAAAATAGGAATTATGCGAAGAGTATAAATCTGTTTTTTTGAAACAATTTATTTCACATAATAAGTTTTAGTAAGGTATTCTAATATTTTATCAGTAACAATAATTCTTTTAGAAGGATTATTCAAAATACCTTCTAAATATTTTATTTGATTATCTTGCATTTTACCAGTAATATAGAAGTTTTTCTTGTCGATTATACACTTCATATAATAGCGTTGTTTTGGTTTATAATTATGATTTAATTCGTCAGTATATTGGAAATCAACAATGAGAAAGAAAAAGTTTTTATCTTCCAAAGCAATTATTGGATAAAACTTTGCAGAAACATTGCATTTGGAGCAGAGAAATGGTTCTCTTTCTTCATTAAATTCTTGAATTGTTCTTCTATTGGGACCAACAAATGTTACTTTCAATTTAAAGTCTTTTGCTGCTCGATTTCCGTTGTTGAAATACTCTAACTTTACTTCTGGCATTATCCAATTCTCATTATCATAATTAAATGCGGTTTTAAGTGTATCGTGTATAGTAAAATTTATTATAACTACGGGTTGCGTTAGAATTAATTGATTTTCGTACTGTAGCTTAGCAATTTTAGCCTGAATTGCTAGTTGTGCGAGCATTGAATCAGCACTTTGATTATACTTTACAAGTAACTCTCTCTGTTCTCCATATATTTTCATAATTTCAGTATGTTGATCTTTCTCTAAGGTTACACTTTGAGAGAATCTCATACTTGTTTCACTATCTCGAATACTATCTTTTCTCAATACATATAATGCGATAATAATTGCAATAATTGAAGTTGTGGTTTGAATAAAGTCTTTATAAGGATTTCCCATTATTAGTATAACCACCTTTTTAATTGGGTATATGCATCTTTGTACTTTTTGATTTTGCCAAAGGAGTGAGATAAATAAAATCCAAGCTGCAGATATTATAACTGAAAATATTAATAAAGCCCACATAATAATAATAGTTTCCTCATTAAAGGTAGGAATAAAATACTGAAGAAGTAAATAAGCAAAAAAGTCTTCTTTATAAGACAACCTCATCAATAGTTATTTTTATTCAATTTTTTTGTTTGTGATACTCTGAATTCAACAGGCGAAATGCTACTCACGGGAAATAGAAAGTTTCTGCAGTCGTTTCTTAATGACTCAAAAGAAAAGAGGCCCCAGCAACCCCATTCATTCGACGCTGAATAACCTTACCCCTCAGATTTTCCTTCCAGTTGGTAAACCAGCACTACTTTGCCGATAACTTCGCTAGTTTCAGTCTTAATTTTTCTTCAGGAGTTTTCTTGAAACAAGAGTAATCAATATTAATGCGGCCTATCTCAATGATTCTTTCGCCACTAATCCGGCTGCCGGGAATTTTATATTGGCGCTTATCAACCTGCACAAAAATGGCTGAAGGACAGGAAAGGCAGAATATTATCTTTTAAGGATATTCAGCATTACCAGAAGATCATTGTTGCACTGGCTGAGACTAAATGTGTAAATCACTCATATCTCAATGCATCTACAGGGTTTCTCTTTGCAGTTCTCCAACTCTGCAAGCTTACTGTAAACAAAGCTATTCCAAATGCAATTATTCCTCCTAACGCAAAAACCCACCAGCTAAGACTTGTTTTGTATGCAAAATTCTGAAGCCATTTATGCATGACAAACCATCCAACAGGAGTAGCAATCACAAAGGCAATTGCCATCAATTTAATAAAATCTTTGTTTAACATAGCCAATATTTCAATTACCTCTGCTCCATTGACCTTGCGGATACCAATTTCTTTAATCCTACGCTGACATGCAAATAACGACATAGCAAATAAACCCAGACAACAAATTACAATAGCACATACAGCATAAAGTGTGAATGTCCGACGAAATTGAAGTTCCGATTTATACATATTCGCGACTGCCTGATCAATAAAGCTCACCTCCACCGGAAATTCAGGAGATAATTCTGCTAAGGCTGCTTTTATATCCCTCACTGCATTTTGCAGCGAATTGAAACTTGTTGTGTTAATGGTAACAAGACAGTAATTTGAATAGGATCCATTGATAATGGCCAAGGGAGTAATAGGTTGACTGATCGATTTAAAATGGAAATCTTTAATTACACCAATTATTTCCGAACTACTTCCATCCATACTTACGATTAATTTACCTCCTATAGGATCTAATATTGTATAGTCGCGAAGGAAAGTTTCATTAACCACGATTTTACCTTTATCTGAAGGTAACTCATTACTATAAAAGCGCCCCTTGATTAATTCTAATCCCATTATTCCAAAAAAAGAGGCGTCTGCATTGAATAGATCAATTTTGACTTCTTTCTCTTCTCCATTCAATGTAAGTTTAGTTTCCCAATTTGAAATTATTTGACCTGGATAAAATTGAGTAAATGAAACCTCTTTAACTCCATGCTTTTCTAAGAGTACCTCTTTTAATACATCCTTTTTCTCAATAAGTTGCGCAGACAGTTCTATACCGATAATGTTTTTCTCTTTAAGTCCTAATTGGTTGCTCCCAAAACGGATTTGCTTCTGTACCAATAAAGTGAAAGAGATCAGGGCAATAGCTATTGCAAATTGTGTTGTCACTAAAGTCCCTCTTAAAGAAAATACTGATGAAGGTGATTTTACAGTTTTTTTCAGATTGTCAACAGTGTTTGATTTTGATATTTTCCAAGCCGGAATCAGACTGAAAAGTGAGCTTATAAAAAACGTAAATAAAATAGAAATTACAATAAAACCAGGTGAATAGACTAATTGCGGAATGATATGAATTCCAATATAGTTCTGAATATATGGGTTGAGAATAAGGATAAGAGCAATAATCAGAGCGGTAAGAAACACCAGAAACGCTTCGAGGAGGATATTTCTAAAAATGGTTGATTGCCTTGCTCCAAAAACCTTCATTATGCCGAACTGCTTAATTTTCTCAAGCCACTGTGACGATGATATGTTAATGAAATTAACCAAGGCAATTATAAGAACCATTGAAGCTACCATCAGCAAAATAATGACTTTCCTCTTATCCCCATATCTAATATAATTATCATTAGAATTGAATTTTGAGAAGTATAACTCTTTTAAGGGAATCAAACTATAGTCTGGATTTGACTTTTGAATGTCATTTGGGAAAAGGGCTAAAATCCTTTTTGCTGTTTCCTCTGGATTTGTACCAATCTTCAAAAGAAGGAAAGTCTGAAAATTTATAAATTTCCAATCAGTAAATTCTCCCCCATTTGATTGTACAATTTTTTTTGTATTGTTGGAACACAATGCATTGAATGTAAGACAAGAATTTGTGTTTGATTCTTCTATTACTGCAGTTATTGTTAAATCATATTGATTGTCCAGTTTAATAGTTTTCCCAATAGGTTGTTGTCTACCAAAAAGTTTTTCCGAAAGGGATTTCGTAATAACTACAGACATAGGATTTTTCAATGCAGTATTAAGATTACCTGCAACAGATTTATAAGTAAATAGGTTGAAGAATTCATCATCGGCAAAAATAAGATCTGAAGAAATGGATTCATTATTTTCAACCTTGAATACAGATGGTCCCCATGTACCAGAGATCCTGACAGCTGATTCAACCCCTGGAATGTTCAGGTCAATGAGCTCTTTTAGTACTCCTGGTGTGTTTATACCTTTATGAATTTGTCCATAAAGATAAACCCGGTAGCCGTTTGAATGAAAATGATCAGTAGTTAGTTCAGTGTAACTAAAAACGGATAGCATGACCACTAATGCCAGGCTAATTGCCAAACCTAATACGTTGATTAAACTTGTTATGGGTCTATAAGTAAAATTTCTAAAGTGTGTTTTAAATATGTTTACCATTTTCTTAGGTTTTAAACTTTTAAATTTCAAAACATATAATGCTTCGACTGAAGCCATTTTTTGTTCAATTACCCTATCCATTTGATACAACAACGCGCTATGCAACTAACATTGCATGAATAGTTCGTAGTAGTCTAAAACTATGACTAGATTGCAATACGAATGAGATACAAAAGCAACGTAATTATCAAATGAGTTGGCAAACAATGAATAGAGACAACATTCTTCTCAGGCGAGATTTTTTATTTAATCTGTACCTTTTGATCTACTTTTATTGTTCCTTCACTTGCTGCTTTACGTTCATTGGCAAG
>PLLX01000122.1 GCA_003141415.1 Bacteroidales bacterium | reverse complement strand
GGTGGAAATTCACTTTTAGCAATTTCAATTCTTTCAAAAATCGAAACTGAATTTAAATTAGAATTAGGTTTAAGAATAGTGTTTGATAATCCACGGATTAGAGATTTTTCTGACTTTATTGATCATTCAGTAAATAAAGTGCCCAAAACCAAATCTGAGGACAAAAAAGAAAAAACTAAATCTGTAATAATCAGAGGGAGTATATAATGTTTGGTGAATTTTTAGAAGAGCTTAAAAAAAAGGAGATTGAGATCTCTTTTTCAGAAGGTAAAATAATATATGCTGGTCCGGAGGAAAATATTACTTCTGAACTTATAGAGAAACTTAAAGAATTCAAGGGGGATTTAATTAAATATTATTGGCCAAATGAATCCAAAAACATGATGTCTATTAATCCCGGAGGGACAAAGACTTCATTAATTTTAATTTATTGTGGTAAGTTTAGTTACTTCTTAAGTGATTATCTTGGTTTAAATCAACCGATTTATGGATTTTTCGATGATGGGTGGCTGACTGGAAAGAAAAGTGAATATAGTAGTGTGGAATCTCTTGCGACGGAATATATAAATCAATTAAAAAAAGTATTGCCAAATGGTCCATATGTTATTGGAGGGCATTCTTTTGGGGGAGTTATTGCTTATGAAATGGCTGTTCAGTTACAAAAGTCAGGTCACACAGAACCCTTTTTAACCTTATTTGATAGTATGAGTCCTTATGCAAATGAATCATTTTCCCTTCATAGAAATATATTTCACATTTATAAAGGTATTTTTAAACCAATTTTTAAAAAGTTATGGCAATTTTTAAAAATGCCTGTTTTTAACACCTTCTTCCTAATAAGAAAACGTCTTCCTAAGTCGTTACGACCTTATTATATTGTTACTAATTATTTAATCTTGCTCTATAAATATCGACCGGAAAAATTCAGAGGAAACATACTGTTATTCAAGGTAAATGAAGATAATTCAACCTACAAAGACTATTATGGATGGGAGTTCCTTTCTGATAAAGTAAAAAATATAGTCCTCGAAGGAAATCATATGTCAATGATGATCGAAAAAAAGTATGGTGAAATTATTGGTAAAGAGATTGAGAAGCTGATGGACAATGTAGAAAATTAAAATAGTTTGAACTATGAGATCATCTATTTTAGCAAACAATTATATTCGTTGTAATCCTGACCCCACTGGAAACTCAGTATCAGATAAAGACTCTGCGGTCATTGACGTATACTTTGCAAAAACAAAAGACATTAGTACTGAATATTCAAGGTTAAAGATTTTTATTGACCATAAGGATAAATTAAAAGCTGAGAAACTGCACTTCAGGGAAGACAGGAACACATATTTGTTCTGTCACACTTTGCTTAGGTTGATACTGGCAAAGAAACTAAATGCTGATCCCTCAGGAATCCAGATTATTAACGAAGGAAATAATAAACCCCGGTTGGAAGGGGATCTTTTGTTTTTTAATATTTCACATACCCGTGATGCATTTGCATTTGCCATTTCTGAACGCGTCAAAGTAGGCATTGATTTGGAAAAAGTGGACAGAAATGTTGATTTTAAATCTATTATAGTAAAATTTTTTAGTACTATAGAACGTAAATTTATTTTAGATTCCCCTGAAGATTCGAGAAACAGATTTTTTCTTTTATGGACACGGAAAGAATCACTTTTAAAAGCTATGGGAACAGGTATTATTTCAAATCTTTCACAAGTTCATGTAATTAAAAAGGAAAACACATTCAGCAGGGAAACGATCGAATACATGAATGATGATTCTACATACAGTAATCATTTTATCTATTCTAAAAAAGTATTTAAATATTATTTAAGTGTTTCTGCACCTCGAAAGGCGAAAATATTGCTGCATCAGCTGAATGTTGAGAAAGTACAATATTACTGTGAAGAATAATCTGATTTTAATGTGAAACTCCGATGTAATTTATTGAATAATTGAATAAACAATATAAGTTCTAACTTTTTTGCATTAAGTTTCTTTTTAAATGTAACAGCCGGAGAATTAAAATAATCACTTATGCTATATAATTTATCCCGTCCCATTTCTTTAAGCATTTCATAACTTTTATATCGTAAATATGGTGCTAAATTATTTCCTCTGTAAGACTCCATTGTATACATAAACCATAAATATGCTTCGTCGCTTTTTAAATGAATAACAGTAGCCTTATAGCTTAATTCAATAAAATTAATCCACATGAAGGCAACAATTTCCCCATTGTGTTTTATTCCTATACACTTTTCACCGACCTCAACCAATTTAAGTAATTTCTCTTCTGAAAATCCGGCATAATTTAAAGCTCCAATTATTTTCATGTCCTCAGGTCTGATCAACTCGCAAGAATAATTAGCATCTAGCCCTTTAATCTCTGGTACTTCCGTGATGTTTATACCCTCCTGAAACAAATAGTACGGAGTAAACTCAATGCCAATCCTGATAAACATGTATCTGATGGCTTGCAAAGTTAAACCATAACGAACCTTGACCTGAATTTTTTTTAAAAATGAAATGTCTGTTTTTTTCAGTGAAGTAAAGGTCATTTTATTTCAGTTTTTATTAATAGCACGACCATATCTACCATTGCCACTTTCTAGATTCATTTTTTGCCTGAATTCTTCAGATGTCATTATTTTTCTTGCGTTTGCTTCTGAAAGAACATGAATTCTTTTAAGAAGATCTGTATTACTGGCTAATGTATTTCTTGATGCAGTATACCAGATGTTGTCCTCAAGTCCAACTCTCACTCCTCCTCCTATTGCAATTGCAACTGAGTTCATCATCAATTGTTGGTCGCCGATCCCTGCAAGGCTCCAAATTGAGTTTTCCGGTAATTCGCGAATCATCAATCCGGCATGTAGAATGTCAGCTTGAGCGCAGGCGATATTTCCCAGTAAAAGATTAAAATAATACGGAGGATTTAGCAATTCTTTTTTTATAAGATATTTTGCATAATTAATCATACCTGCATCAAATGCTTCCAATTCCGGAACTATTCCCAAATTCTTCATTTTACTGGCTAAATTCTGAATCATTTCGGGTGAATTAATACTTGCGATTTTATTGAAATTCAATGAACTAAGAGTAAGACTTCCCATATCAGGTTTTAAAAAGCCTTCTAATTCCAAAGCCTCGGAACGTTCCTCAAATTTATTGAATGATCTTCCACTAAGTGAAACGCAAATAACCAAAGAGGGAGCAAATTTCCTTATTTCTCCAATTATTGACGCATAAACATCCTTCTTATAAGTGGGGTTTCCGGTTTGGGTATCTCTGGCATGCAGATGAACTTTTGTTATTCCAAGTTCCCAGGCTGAATGAACATCTTCAATTATTTCAGAAACACTTACCGGAACATGAGGAGTTAAACTTTTGGTGGGAATCAGCCCTGTTGGTGTAAAATCGATAATTAAATTTTCTTCCATTTTTTTCTTTTTTTTATGGCTTAAGTAAAGATAATAACTAAATTGGATTCTGAGAAAACTGTTTGAAAGGATGAAAAAAATCTATAAGAGAATTATCTTTTTATCAATGACATAATTAAATACTAAGATTGTGAAAAAGTGGTTTCTATGCTTATCGTTGGGTCTGTTTTTATTTAGTTCTGTCTCTTCTCGTCAGAACATCCCCGGAACTACACCAGTTGAAATTAAATCACCCGATGGGCGGATAATCTTTTCTTATCGGATCAAGAGCGGCTATCCTACATATTCCATTTCATTTAAGGGGAAAACCCTTATAGATGATTCCCAACTTAGTCTTGACTTCAAAGGAACGGGTGACTTTGGCAGGAATCTAACAAATTATGATCCGGCATACCGCACTGTAGATGAATCTTATAACCTGGTTGTGGGTAAAACAAAAACAGTCCGGAACTTCTTTCATGAAGTGGCTATACCTTTAGCCGAGAAGAATGCTCCATTCCATCGGATTAACCTGGTGATAAGGGCTTTTAATGATGGGATTGCTTTCCGGTATGAATTTCCTGAACAGGAAAAATGGACTTCATTCTCATTAAAGAACGAAAATACAACCTTTAGGTTATCAGGAAATCCGGATGTTCTGAATCTCTTTCGGGCTAATTTCTGTACATATCACGAAGGATTATACACAAGCCTGAAATTCAATGAAATAAAGCCGGATACCTTAATGGATTTGCCTGCTCTTTTTGATTTTCAGGGTATTTATATGGCAATCACGGAAGCTGAACTGGTAGATTATGCAGGTATGTACCTGATCTCCCCAACTCGGTTAAAAAAGATACCCGGGATGTTTCCTCTGACAGTAAAATCACTCTCCATCTGGAACAGGGTGGTGGCATGGTCATGCATATAAAAAATCTTAATAAAATATATAAATAATATGAGAAAATCTAAAAATAACATCATGTTTCTGGCAGTGCTGATGTTCGCTTTTTTCAACATTCAGGCGCAACAATCTTCGCAAATGCCAATTCGCTTGGCGATTGCCGGTTTAACTCACGGGCATGCAGCGTTTATACTGGGTAGAAAAGCCAAATCGGATTTTAACCTTGTTGGAATTTATGAACCAAATCGCGAATTAGCGCTGCGATATGCTGAGAACTATAAATTCAACCCTAAGCTGATTTATGACAATCTGAGCAAAATGCTCGATTCGGTAAAACCGGAAGCTGTAGTGGCATTCGGTTCTATTTATGATCATATGTCAGTGGTTGAAGCATGTGCTCCAAGAGGAATACATGTGATGGTCGAAAAGCCTTTGGCCACGAATTTCGAATATGCCAAAAGGATGGAGGTACCTGCTGACAAATTCCATATTTATTTGCTAACCGATTACGAAACATCATGGTATCCGACAACTGCAAAATCCTTCCAGCTGGTTAACGATAGTAATTTTATTGGCAATATTAAAAAAGTGATAATTCATGACGGGCACCAGGGACCAAAAGAAATCGGAGTAAATAAAGAATTTTTGGCCTGGCTGACTGACCCGGTTCAAAATGGTGGCGGAGCATTAATCGATTTTGGTTGTTATGGGGCAAATTTAATGACTTATTTAATGCAAGGTCAGGAGCCAGTTTCTGTTACAGCTGTTACGCGTCATTTTAAACCTGATATCTACCCGAAGGTGGATGATGAGGCTACCATAATTGTAAGTTATCAGGATGCCCAGTGTATCATACAGGCTTCCTGGAACTGGCCTTTCGGCAGGAAGGATATGGAAATATACGGTGAGACGGGTTATATAATTGCAGTAAATAATAACACCATGCGCTTTAGGAATGGGAAAATGGATTCAGAACTGACCAGACAGGTTACTTCAAAAGATATAACAGTCTATGAAGATCCATTCTCATATTTCGCAAATGTTATAAAAGGGAAAATAAAAATGACAACAAGTGATCCGTATTCTCTCGAAAACAATATTCAGGTTGTTAAAATTTTAGATGCTGCAAGAGAATCGGCTGAAACGGGTAAAAATGTAATATTGAATAAATAAACCCTCATTTTCTTAATTTTTTTTATTATGGCAGCTTCGACTGTAGCCCGGAGAAGCTTTAGCAAACTGATTTGTTTTAATAAAAAAGCCCTCCGACGTTATCCCTCGACAGGCTCGGGATTTACTTCGGAGTGCGAAGGTGGAGCTGGCGGGAGTCGAACCCGCGTCCAAACATGGAAATCATATGCTTTCTACATGCTTATCTCTGCTTAATTTTCGTGACCGGTCAGCTGCAAAGCAACCTAACCTGCCCTTATTTCCTGTTTGTTTCGCCTTCGGGTCGGAACAACCTTCAGACTAGCCCTGGATTGCGTGCGTCTCCGTATTGGGTTGGATCAGGGCCTGACCGCCCGGGAAACGTCTCGTCCCAGCACATGTGCCGGGAGATCCTGCCTTTCGACTGGAAGTGCTTAAGCTACTGTTATTCGCTTATGCTGCGAGAGCGTAATTGTTTTCGCCTTTTATTGTTTTGTGACACTGTAAAAGTGACGCGCCACCACACACTGCATGCTTACATAACATCTCTCATGCTGTCAAAACCAAGTCAGCCCCGGTGATATGTAGCGCAAAGATACAAAATAGTCTGTAAAGTCGAAAGTCCATAAAGTCGAAAGGAAGACTTTACAGACTTATAGACATAAATTTGTACCTTCACATCTCCATCAGTAATGTTATTGCATCTATGGGAAAAATATTAAGAGTTGGAATACTCCGGGAAACAAAGAATCCTCCCGACAGAAGGGTACCTCTTACTCCGCCTCAGATTGTGGCTCTTGAAGAGCTCTATCCAAATGTTCAATTCTTTGTTCAGCCAAGTGATTACAGATGCTATTCAAACGAAGAGTATGAATATCTCGATATCCCGCTTAAAGAAGATCTTCGGGACTGTGACATCCTGATGGGTGTTAAAGAGATTGATAGAAGAACTTTCATCCAGGGGAAAACATATCTCTTTTTTGCACATGTTGCAAAGAAGCAACCTCATAACCTCGATATGTTCAGAGCGATGGCTGAAAGAAATCTAAGCCTGATTGACTTTGAATATCTTACAACCGATAAAGGACAAAGAGTTGTAGCCTTTGGCCGTCATGCAGGAATCGTTGGAGCGTACAACGGATTAAGGGCCAGGGGAATAAAAACTAACAAGTTTAAGCTTAAACCAGCCTACCAGTGCCATGATCTTGATGAGATGTGGGCAGGTTTGAGACTTATCGAACTTAAGCCAGGACTAAAAATACTTGTTACCGGAGACGGCCGCGTAGCTAATGGTGCCATTGAAACCCTTGGTATCGCCAGTGTTGTGCAGGTTGCCCCTGATGATTACCTTAACAGAGATTTTGATGTGCCTGTTTTTTGTCAGCTTTTTCCAGAGCATTATGCCAGACAGAAGAAGGGTCTGAAGTTCAGTTTCAGCCATTTTACTAAATTTCCCCAGGAATATGAATCGACATTTCTTCCATATACTAAAGTAACAGATATACTGATCACCGGTCATTACTGGGACCCAAGGTCCCCTGTCTTCTTTACTCGTGAGGATATGAAAAAGCCTGATTTCCGGATTTCGATAATAGCCGATATCAGTTGTGATATGAATGGTCCAATACCTTCAACTCTGAGGGCGACAACTATATCGGACCCCTTCTATGCTTATAATCCCTTCCTGGAAATTGAAGAGCCCGCATTCTCAAAACATTCAAATATCACAGTAATGTCAATTGATAATCTGCCGGGTGAGCTTCCGCGTGATGCCTCCCTTGATTTTGGCAAGCAGTTAATGAGTAATGTGTTACATGATCTTTTATCAGAAATTGCAAGTTCCATGATCGAAAGAGCAACAATCCTCAGAGATGGGAAACTGACCTCTGCATATAACTATCTTAATGATTATCTTAACAGCTTTTAAAATGAGTGGTGCAGGTTGCAGTTTGTATGTTGCAGGTTGGGCATTCTTTGTTCAGCGATCAACGTTCCTCATTATGCGTTTCGAGGGATCTAAACTATTAAGAGCACTGGAATAATGAAGATAATTTCGATTGGACCCTCATATCCTTACCGGGGTGGACTGGCTTCATTTAATGACAGGCTAACGCAACAGTTTTCAGCTGAGGGGCATGAAGTTGAAATATTCACCTTCAAATTGCAGTATCCAAAGTTGCTTTTCCCCGGGGAAACTCAATATACTGATGGCCCTCAACCAAATGATATTAAGATCACCCGTAATATTAATTCCATAAATCCGTTCAACTGGATTGCTACCGGACTAAAAATCAAAAAAGAAAAGCCCGATATTCTTCTGATTAGGTTCTGGCTACCCTTCATGGGACCATGCTTTGGCACAATTGCCAGGGTTGCGAAATCTAACGGGCATACTATTGTTCTCTGCATTTTTGACAATGTTATCCCGCATGAAAAACGGCCTGGTGATATAATTCTTACTAAGTATTTTACAAATAGTATTGACGGAGCTATAGTAATGTCTCAGACTGTCCTTAATGATCTTACTGCCTTCCGGAAAAATATTCCTGTAAAGCTTTCTCCTCATCCTTTGTTCGATAATTATGGTTTGCCAGTAGGGCGAAAAGAGGCCGTGGCAGCTCTTAATCTTGATGCTGATGCTTCATATCTTTTATTTTTTGGATTTATCAGGGCATACAAGGGCCTTGATCTGCTGATTGAGGCCTTTTCCGATAAAAGATTGAGAAGCAGGAAATTAAAACTGATAATTGCAGGGGAATTTTATGAAGATGATTCTTTATACAAGGATCTCATCAAAAAGCATAATCTGGAAAATGATGTTATCTTTTTTGATCATTTTATTAAAGATAATGAGGTTCCTCTTTTCTTCAGTATAGCAGATCTTGTGGTTCAACCCTATAAAACTGCTACCCAGAGTGGTGTGACTCAGATTGCATATTATTTTGAAAATCCAATGCTGGTGACTGATGTTGGCGGACTGAGGGAAATTGTTCAGGATGGAAAGTGTGGCTATGTAGTGAAACCAGAACCTGAACTCATTACAGAGGCAATAATCGATTTCTTTGATAACGACAGGAAGGAACAGTTTATAAAAGGGGTGAAACAGGAAAAAGATAAGTTTTCATGGGATAAGATGACAGCGGCGATAATTGAGGTTTATGAGAAATGTAAAACTCAAACTCCACTGCTTTAAGAGTGCCTCTCCCCAACCCTTCCCCCAGGAGGGAGTGGGTGAGGCAAAAACGTGAGAAAGGTGAGATATTTCTCTCAGATATTTACCTTATCCTTGATCAGATAACTGTTTCGCTCTGATGAATTCCTGTTTATCAGTTCTCCAAGGAAACCGGTAAGGAAGAGGAATGATCCGATTATCATTACTGTAAGAGCAATGAAAAAGAAAGGGCTGTTAGTAACCAGCGGAGCTTTCATGTGATGAGATACAAAAACTAACTTTCTAATGCCGAGATAACCAGCCATTGTAAAACCAATTAAAAACATCAGGCTACCCAGAGAACCAAAGAGATGCATGGGGTTTTTACCGAAACGGGTAATGAATCCGATTGTAAGAAGATCGAGATAACCCTTTATGAATCTGTCAATCCCATATTTTGTGATACCATATTTTCTGGCCTGGTGTTCAACGATTTTTTCTCCTATCTTCCTGAATCCGGCTTCTTTTGCCAGCATTGGTATATACCTGTGCATCTCCCCGAATATCTCAATACTCTTGACAACTTCGAGCCGGTAAGCTTTAAGTCCGCAGTTAAAGTCATGAAGTTTTATCCCTGATGCCCATCTTGCCGTTTCATTATAGAATTTGCTGGTGACTCGTTTTACGAATGGGTCATATCTTTTCTTTTTCCATCCGGATACAAGATCATAACCTTCATTCATAATCATCTTATAGAGTTCAGGTATTTCATCAGGACTATCCTGCAGGTCCGAATCCATAGTTATAACGACATCGCCTGATGCTTCCCCGAAACCTGTATGAAGGGCGGCAGCTTTACCATAGTGTCTTCTGAAACGGCAACCCTTGACAAAATGATCTTTTACTGCCACAGACATAATCCTGTTCCATGATGAATCTGTGCTTCCATCATCAATAAAGATTATCTCATAAGATAGTCTGTCGTTTGTACAAACCTTCTTAATCCATTCAGTTAATTCCTGAATTGATTCCTCTTCATTAAAAACAGGAATAACAAGCGACAGATCCATCAGAATAGTATTCGATTTAGTTTGCAGGAGTATCAATCAATGGATTACCCTCTTTTTTGATAAAAATGCTTATTAACAGTGATAAGATTACTCCATAAAACAGACTTCCAAAAATGACTAAGATCGACATTATACCGGGTTTCATAAATTTTGCCTGCATAGCCATTGCAGTATCGATTGCAGCCTGGGGCATCCCTTTCTTCACCATAGCTTCTTCAGCAAATGCCAATTGTTTGGCTGCTAATCCTGTATCTATAAACGCATTAAGGATATATGTAAATACTGCCATTATTACAGCATAGTACAGGAAAATAATCACACCAGCACCGACTGATTGGCCATATGTTATCTGTCCATGCAAATAATTATCACGGTAGGATTTAAGAAGAAAATACAGCAGGGTGATTTGAATTAATATGGAAACATACCCTTGCACTTTGTTAAAGGAAAGGTTGAGAAAATAAATTAACAGAGAATAAACAACACCAACTAGTCCTAATATCAGACCATTGGCAAGATTTGTTTTCCAGGGATTGACTTTTTGTTCCATAATGTTGGTTATTTGATTCTTAATTTAGGTTAATTGATTAACAAATATAATGTAAAAATAGAAATGCGGACTGCTGTTAATTTGGAATAATTATTTTGCAGGCTTCTTAAATAAATGTACTTTTGTACGGGGTAAGTCTTATACGACCAGCTCCTGCTGAACTCCCCCAGGATCGGAAGGTAGCAAGGGTAGGCAGTTGTAGCGGTGCGATATAAGTAGCTTACCCTTTTTTTATACCCTTTACTGGTGTTGGCTATACAAATTTAATTTGAAGGAAAAACAAAGAACAATTGAAATCAGAATTATGAACTTTTCCTAAGTTCTTAATTCACTGTTCGTTTGATCTTCATTCTTACTTCCTGAGCTTAGCAATAAAAACACTGGATCACTCCTGACTTTTTTACTTATCTTTGCCGGAATTCTGAAAAATCATGCTGATCCGTATATATAACGAGAACCCAAATCCAAAGCAAATAAGGCAGATAGTTGACTTGCTTGAAGTTGGCGGGATCATAATTTATCCTACGGATACGGTATATGCTATGGGCTGTGATATCCTGGCAACAAAGGCAATTGAAAAAATAGCCCGTCTAAAAGGGTTAAACCCGAAAAACCCTGAACTCTCCCTGATATTCCATGATATGAGTCAGCTTTCAGAATATACGATAATCAGGGATAATACATTATTTAAACTTCTGAAACGGAACCTTCCCGGACCATTTACATTTATCGTTCAGGCAAATAATCAGATTCCAAAACTGTTTAAGAATAAGAAAAAGACTGTCGGCATCAGGATCCCCGATAATAATATTGTACTTGAGCTTGTCAGGGAACTGGGACGTCCAATTATCACCACATCTATACATGATCCCGACGAAGTAATTGAGTATACTACAGACCCGGAACTTATCCATGAGAAGTATCATGATTTTGCAGATATTGTCATTGATGGAGGCTTTGGCAATAACGAAGCATCCACAATTATTGATTGCACCGGTGAAAAAATAGAGGTTTTAAGACAGGGATCAGGTGTCCTTGAACTTTGAAAATCAACGACTGTAAAAACTTCTGCTAAACAGAAATTTCCTGAAGGCTTTTGTTCAGGATCGGAGCATTCTTATCAAGTTTCTGAACATACATAGCCAGTTTACCACCCGAAAACTCCATGAATTCGGTTGACCCTGTCTCATGAAGCAGGCCGAGGACCTCACGCGCCGCAATAAGTCAGTTTTTTTGCGGAGCACCTCCTGCAGTATTTTCACGGATGTAGCTGATCCTTCATGTGTCAGTACATCAAGAGAACTGTCGATAGGTTTAAGCCGGGCTTCTTCAGAATCTATAAGAATAATTTCATGATTTTCATTCGATAACATCTTGGCAAGATGAGTCCCAACTTCACCTGCTCCTGCAATTATTATTCTCATTGAAAATTTTTTTGAAAAAACATGACAAAATAAGAGATCAATACCTTAATACTCAAGTTTTTTACGACTTTTATTTACGAACCGGTCATATCCTTTTAATAAATGCCCCGGACTTTCTGACAAAATGGATAGAGTCTATTCCTGTAACAGCAAACTGTGCCGGGAAACGAAAACCCGATGTTGCTTCTGATGAAATAATTACGATTCCCGGGGGGTGCGTTAAAATTAAATCTTTCTCAATTTCGGGTTTCGAGCCAGTCAGAATCAGGATATCAGGTACAAAATCCTGAATGATCTTAGTGTTCAGGAAACTGGTGATAAGTATCTCTTTCCTGCCTGCCCTTATGCACTGGTAATTGTTCTTCAGTACTGTCGATTTGATTCTTAGTCCAAGCGTAGCACAGTGTCTTTTTACTTCAGGTCCCACATTTATGGAATCGGAAAAGAGATTAAGTGTTTTACCGGTTCTTATTCCTATAGTCGAGGTGCCGGGTGTGTTATAAATTACTAATTCGTTTGTTGTTTTTGAAGAAATATCCCTTACTGCCCCAACAAAAACAAAAAGGATAAGAAAAATAACAGGGTAGAAAACAGGGATTGATTTCTTCTTTAAAATGAAATGGAGAAAAAGAAAAATTGTGCAGGTTAGCAGAATACATTCAAGGGCCGTCGAACCAATGTTTTCAATAGTCGAATACGGGAGTGAAGCGACATGAGCCGTAAGCAAGTCGGTTAGTCCAGTCAGATAATTAAGCAACAGAGCTAAAAGCTGTGAAAGAAAATGAACCTGAAAAAACATCGGAACCAGGCAGCCGGTGATGATCAATAAATTTGAGATTGGCACTATTGTAATATTAGCCAGGATGAAATAAGTAGGGAACCTGTTAAAAAGCATTATTGTCAGAGGGAGCGTGCCTGCCTGCGCTACCATTGTTATAGCAGCCGACTGCCATATCTTGTCTGTGAGCCAGTTTTTAAAATGGAGAATCAGGTAAAAGTCGCTGTAAAAGCAGATGATGTAGATCACCGCGGAGTATGAAAGCAGAAATCCGGCGTCGAATATTACAGATGGTCTGACCAGGATTAGAAAAAAAGCGGATGCCAGCACTGAATTTATTCCATTTGCAGGTCTCTTCATCAATTTGCCTCCCTGGAGAAATGAAAACATGAGGGTTGCTCTCAGAACTGACGGCGTGAGTCCTGTAACATATGCGAAAGACCATAGGATCAGTATTGTTATCGATATCCTGAGAATATTAAATCTTCGTTTCAGGAAAAATAGAAGATTAAAAACAAACAAACTCAGGATTATAGCATGGAGCCCTGATACAGCCATAATATGCATAACTCCTGCTTTAATAAAATTAAGTTTCTGTTCAGGGTCCAGCATTCTCTTCTGACCAAGAGTTATTGCCGACACCAGAGCAAGTCTTTCCCCTTTGATACCTCGTTCCTTAAACATCCAGATGATCTTCTCTCTGATGATCAATGCTCTGTGAATCAGTTTTCTGTGGATGGGAATAATGTGTCTTATAATATCATGACTATTCGTAAATGCATAATATCTGATACCCTGATTTTCCATAAAAAACCTGTAATCAAATTCATACGGGTTACCTCTATTTGCAATTTCAACCGGTATGCATTGAATAATCAGCAGATCGCCTGGAAGAAGAGAAGCCACAGAGGAATCTTTTTTATTGTAAAGGAGGATAGATCCATTTACAGTTTCAGATTTACCATCCTCAATTTTCCTGTTAAGTTTTACAATTAACCTGAAGCTATTTTCTTTTTCTTCAGGATAGTCGGAAAGAGTGCAGGTGAAAATCGTCTTTTCAGGCTTAAGGATTGATATACTGTTTTTTTCATTTGTATAGAGAAGCAAGCCGCTGATAAAAAGTGAAATTGTCAGCGTATAACCAAAAATCTGGTTGGTCAGATATTTATTGAAAAGTAAGCTGAATAAAAATCCGGAAATAATGATAATACAGGCTATCACCAGGAAAGTAATATCCGGTTTGATATAGAGGCCTGAAATAATTCCGACACATAACGGCAGGCCAATACGAAGAAATGGAATTTCTTTATGTAGCACAGTCTGCAGCTAAAGAGACAGTATAAAGTTAAGAAAAAATTTGGAGTGAACTGGAGTTTAGAGTAACTAAAGTTGAAGGAAAACTGATAAAATCGCCTCCCGGGATGGGCACTTTATACACATCTTTTGATTTGATTTAGTGGTATTAATGTGAACGACGCTGGAAGCGTCAAATTCCAATAGCCACAGTCACGTCTGTGGTAATAAAATATGACCTGTTCCAACACCGGAGGTGTTGAATTTCAATGATTAATTCAACACCCTCTGGGGTTGCCAGACAACTTTTGAAACGACCGCGGACGTAACCGTGGCTATTGGAATTTCCACACCTGCAGTCAGGCCCCTCGCTAAAATTAGCCAAAAGGCTAATTTATTAACGTTCGGGCCTCTCCGGCATTATTCTCAAATGAAATCCCAGACTTCTTACTCAAACAAAATTATAACAAAATAAAAAAAGATGTGCATAAAGGGTAGGGAGGAGCAAGGGGTGGGTTCTACTATGTAAAATTTTGGAAAAGTAACGGAAAGAAAGTGGTGATTCTCCTTACCAACCCTTCTATGGCAGTGACGGGTAACAAAACAGAATCATTGCCGATTAAACCTCAAATAATTTCCCAAATTGATTTGGAATTGTAACACATATATAATAATGTCAAAAATTTATTATGGTTATCAAATCCCTTTGATCACAGATAGTTAATAAAATAATCTTATTACAAGTAATTCAATCGGACTTAAATCTGTAAATTGGGGTGTGAATCAATTATTTAGGTAAACTAATCGATATTCATCATGGCAGAAGAAACAACAACCGTAAATGGAGCAACCACTTTACCAGTGAAAAGAGCAGCTAAAAAGAAATCGGCAAAAAAAAGATCTAAAAAAGTCTTAAAACCTAAAACGACTAGAGCTGGAAGAACTTATCCATTAATACCGCTAGAGAAGTGTTTAATCATAGCTCAGAAAATAAAGGAATTGAATGGTGGTAATCCATGGTCACCAAAAGATGTTGGCAATGCAATTAAAGTTCGAGGTACTGCTGATCTTTTCTATTACACTGCTTCTTCAAGAGATTTTGGACTGACCAGCGGGACCAGTAGTGCAAAAGAAATCTCATTAACTGAATTTGGCAGAGAGCTGATTTACGCACCAAATCAAGAGACGGAAAATGAATTAAAGCGCGAAGCATTTTTGAAAATTCCAATATTTAAGAATGTCTTTGAATATTATAAAGGGAACAATCTTCCAGACATGAAATATTTAGGTAACACTCTTGAAGACAAATTTAAACTTCATCCTGACTATCATGTAGAATTTTCTAAAATCTTCAATGAAAACTGTAAATATCTAAATATCTCAAATGGAGTTGAACTTGGCGATATCACTACTCAAACCGCACAAAAACATAGTCCTTCCTCTTCCTCTTCAATTACAGTAGGTGAACCAAAGAAGGGAACAAAAACAGCACTTAAAGCTTTTGTCATCATGCCATTCATTGAAAAAGATAAAAAACGACCTGATGGTTTCTTTAACGAAGTCTTGAAAAGTTTGTTAACACCCGCTGGAACTGAAGCGGGATTTAAAGTTAATACTGCGAATAAGCAAGGCTCTGATGTAATTCAATCTACAATCGTAAATGACTTACTTGAAGCTGATCTTGTAATTGCTGATTTAACTGATCATAATCCAAATGTTTTATTTGAGCTTGGATTAAGAATGCGGATAAACCAATTGCTTTGATTAAAACAAAAGATACTGGAAAAGTATTCGATGTTGACAATATGTTGCGTGTTTATGAATATAACCAGAATCTTTGGCCTTCAACTATAGAATCCGACCTTAAATCACTAATTGATCATATCAAAGGTGCGTGGGACAATCGAGGAAGTGAGCAAACTTATATGAAGATATTAAAAAAAGGAGGTTCTTAATTCTTAAAATCGAAAATGTAAATTGCAGATAATGAATAAAGACACAATTTGGGGCGTTGTAATAGGAGGTTTAATCACCTTTATATGCTCATTTTTCTTTTTTCATCTAAGTGTTGCTAAAAGGGAACCAGTCTACACTATTATTAAAAGTCCATCAATAATTTATGACAAGACAAACTCAAGTCCACGAATCAAGATTCTTGTAGATGATAGTCTTTCGATATCAGAAAACATTTATGTAACAACTATTGCCCTATGGAATAAAGGTAAACTACCAATTAATCACGAAGATATTAGAAAGGATATTTTTCTCTATTGTTTAGATAAACGCCAACAAACCAAGATATTAGATGTTAAAATTATTGAACAAAATGATCCACAGATAAGCAATTTTAGAGTTATTCCATTGAATAGAAATACATTACAAATTCTTTGGGATTATTTTGACCCAAATTATGGATGCAAAATTCAAGTTATCTATAGTGGAAATGAAAACACTAGGATGGTTATTGCTGGAACCGTTTTAGACACAGATGTTAAGGAAGTTAACATAAATTTTTATAATTCTAAAAAAGAGCTGTTAAAGGAGATTATATTCTTGGTTTTGAATTTATTAGCAGTTTCTTTTTTGTGGTTTAATTTAAATAGGAATCGAAATAGCAGATATTTCCGCTGGATGAAAATTTCTACTATTATTCTTACAATATTGTCTCTTTTAGCTATAGTCTATTCAGCTGTTGTTTTTTGGGATTCAATTTTTCCTGATAAGGTACCTTTCTAATAAAAAAAGCGGCATCCCCTGATTGAAAAGTCTTTTTCTCTTCTCGCTGCGTCTTGTGAAGTCAAGTTAAGAAGGAAATGCCACTTTATCAAATTTCAGAAATATTCAAATACGATGCAAATATAAAATTGACTTTGGCCTGACGATGGCGTAAATTTGGAGTTTAGCCTTCTTAATTGGCAATCATGAAAACTCCGTTTTTTATTATCGTTTTTCTCAGTATTTATTTAGAATGCTTTGGCATCAACAATAGCAACATATCATTAAATGAATTATATGACTATTCAAATGCAGATTCAATCCCTGAAAAGAGAGCATTCGGAACATTAAAGATCAATCCAATTCAACTGATCTTTAGTGAGATCCCTGTTTCATTTGAGATCTATAGAACGCCAAAAAGGAGTTTGCAGTTCCAGGTTGGGTTCATTTTCCCCAGAAGAGATAGTAAAATGAATCAAACTGCTTTTAATTCTAATGGAGAGGAAGGTATGGCGACCGATAAGGGACTTTATTCCTACAGGAACAGCCCTTTTAATAATGATTTTGGGATAAACCTGAAAACGGAATTCAGGATCTATTCCAAAGAAATTAATTCACCTCAAACAACAAACCATAGAAAATCTTTCTATTATGCCCCACAGTTAACATATAAATCCTGTTTTTATAAGGATCAGACATTTGCCATGCACTACAGTGGGTTTTCACATTATCAGACAGAATCTAAATATTCACATATCCTGGGAATTGGAATAATGTTTGGCATACAATCATATAATCATGGTCTAATAACAGACTGGTATGGTGGTTTTGGGCTCAGGAGTCGGACAATGTCTGTCACGGTCAATAAAATTTACAGCCCAGATTCCCGGCCTGATTCAACTATTTATCCAAATACAACGTCCGATGATGTATCTTTTTACCCTTTTGTAAACTTCGGAATGAGAATGGGATTTGAATTATAGCAAAACCATTATAACATTATGATAATAAGCTCACTGGGAAGCTTATTTAATTGCTTAGATACGCCACTTTATTTTGAAATAAATATTTTAAGACCATTTTACTTGCTTTGCAGCTAAAGAGACAGTATAAAGTTAAGAAAAAATTTGGAGTGAACTGGAGTTTGGAGTGACTAAAGTTGAAATGCCCCAATAAGTTGATCTACTTCGGGGTGAAAGACCCCTTTGTCCAGCCGAAGAGGGACATCTCCCCTAAAGGGGAATCTGTTACTTGAGTAAGACCCCTCTGCCGCTTCGCGGCATCTCCCCCTAGGGGAGAAAAAACTGCGGTATTTACCCGAATTATAATTTGATGCAAAATATTGGTCCCGCTTTGTGGGAAAGGGGCAAGCTTTTATTTTATCTTCTGACCCGGGAGAATTGATTTGTAGTTGGCTTCAAACTGCCCTTTACTTATAGCAGTAAGTTTACCTTTAAGGAGCCTTCTTCGTAGCGGGCTTACCTTATCAGTGAATAGTATACCCTCGAGATGATCATATTCATGCTGAATTATCCTTGCTTTATAACCATCAAATACCTCATTGTGATATTGCCAGTTTTCGTCGTAATAGCTTATCCTTATATGTGACTCGCGCATAACTTCTTCCCTCAGACCCGGAATGCTCAGACATCCTTCATTCATAGGTTGCAATTCGCCACATCTTTCAGAAATATTTGCATTTATAAACACTTTTTTGAAGTCGGCAAGTGAAGGTTCATCCTCTGCTACCGGTTTGCCATCGATCACAAATATCCTGATTGATTTTCCAATCTGGGGTGCTGCAAGACCCATTCCTTCAGAATGATACATAGTCTCAAAAAGATCTTCAACCAATTGATTTGTCGCTGGATAATCGTTGGTAATCTCGTGCGCTACTTTTCTTAAAACCGGATGTCCATATATAACTATTGGATAAATCATTCCTGATTATTGTTTTCTTTTTTATTAGATCTGTTATCAAGAAAAGACTGAAGAATTATCGAAGCACTGATTTTATCAATCAATGATTTATTCTGTCTGTCTTTCTTTTTCACTCCTCCGTCAACCATTGTCCTGAAAGCCATCTGCGATGTAAATCTTTCATCAGCAAGATAGATATGTATTTCAGGGTATGTTTTTTTAAGCTTTTTTATAAATGGATTAATATAAGTAACAGATTTACTTGGCTTGTTGTTCATCTGTACAGGATACCCAATGACAAAGGAATCCACCACATCTGTTTTAAGATAACTTTTAATAAAGCTGTCAAATTCCCCGGGACTAACAGTAATCAGAGGTGATGCAAAAATCTGCATTGGATCTGTAACAGCCAACCCGATTCTTTTTAATCCATAATCTATTCCGATTATTCTGCCCATAATATTTATAAGGGAGCAAAAGTACGAATATTATTTACAATTTGCACAGAGCTCAGGGCACATGGCCTGGTTTTGCTTTTCGCTGTGCCCCATGCCCTGCGCCCCGCGCAAAAAAAGCCACCCCCTCAGGATGGCTTTCTTTATTTTGAACTAATTCTTATTCAGTCTTTGTTTCCTCAGCAGGTGCAAATTCCATTGCAGCCATTCGCTGATATGATTTGTACCTCCATTTGGCATTCTCCTCGGCTGCTTTGAAAAGTATATCAGCTTCGCCCGGGAATGCTTTCGTAAGTGATGAATAGCGTACTTCCGACTTCAGGAAGTCCTGGAACTTCGACCAGTCAGGTTCTTTGGAATCTAATATGAAAGGGTTCTTCCCTTCATTTTCAAGAAGCGGATTAAACCTGTAAAGGTGCCAGTAACCTGCCTCAACAGCATGTTTTGTTTCAGACTGGGTTTTACCCATTCCATCTCTTAAACCATGGTTAATACATGGTGCATAAGCGATTATGAGCGAAGGTCCATGATAAGCTTCTGCTTCTTTTATTGCTTTTAAATACTGCGAGTTACTTGAACCCATTGCAACCTGTGCAACATAAACATAACCGTAACTCATAGCCATCATGCCAAGATCTTTTTTGCGGATTTTTTTCCCTGAAGCAGCAAATTTTGCAACGGCTCCGGCAGGTGTTGCCTTTGACGCCTGACCTCCGGTGTTGGAATAAACCTCTGTGTCGAGCACAAGAATATTTACATCTTCTCCTGAAGCTATAACCTGATCAAGTCCACCATAACCAATATCATAGGCCCAACCGTCACCTCCAAAGATCCAATGAGATTTTTTGATGAGGTATTGTTTCAGACTAAGGATCTCTTTCGCAACCTCTGATTTTTCTTTAGAGCAGACTTCAATCACTTTTGCAGATGCTATTTTCGAAGCCACAGCATTGTCTTTTCCTTTAAGCCACTCTTCAAAAATGGCTCTGGTTTTAGTACTTACAGAACCATCAGCAAGAGCTCCAGTCATACGAAGTGCGATGCGGTCCCTCAGTTTTGAAGCACCAAGAGATAAACCAAATCCGTACTCGGCATTGTCCTCAAACAACGAATTGGCCCAGGCTGGTCCCTGACCATTTTTATTATGTGTGTAAGGTGTAGAAGGAGCAGAGCCTCCGTATATTGATGAACATCCGGTTGCATTGGAAACGATCATCCTGTCACCGAAAAGCTGTGTGATTGCTTTTATATAAGGTGTTTCACCACAACCGGCACAGGCTCCGGAGAATTCGAACAATGGCTGAGCAAACTGACTGTTCTTAACGTTAACAAATTTATCAACAATTGTATCTTTATAACCAACTTTTTCATGCATATAGGTCCAGAGTGGAACTTCTTCAAGTTGCGACTCGAGTGGTTTCATGATTAATGCCTTATTCTTTGAAGGACATACATCGGCACAATTGCCACAACCGGTACAGTCAAGTACGCTGACCTGCATCCTGAACTGGAATTGTTTCAGAACGCCGGGGATACCTTTGATAGTCTTTGTTCCGGCTGGTGCAGTTGCTAACTCTTCTTCAGTTAAGAGGAAAGGACGAATAACTGCGTGAGGGCAAACATAAGAACACTGGTTACACTGAATGCATTCATTTGGCTGCCATTCAGGAACATTAACTGCGATACCACGCTTTTCGTATTGGGAGGTGCCTGATGGGAAAGTTCCATCTTCCCTGCCGGAAAAGGCACTTACAGGAAGATCATCACCCTTCATGAAGTTTATTGGTTCCATGACTTCACGAATGAAATCAGGAATATCACGTGTATCAACAGCTTTTGATACTTTAATACCTGTCCATTCTTCAGGAATTTCAACCTTTTCAACATTACTGCCTTTATCTACGGCAGCATTGTTCATCTTAACAACATCCTCGCCTTTTTTACCATAGCTCTTATAAATAGCCTTTTTCATCTCTGATTCGGCTTTTTCATAAGGTATCACATTAGCAACTTTGAAGAATGCGGCCTGCATAATTGTATTTGTACGGTTTCCGAGTCCGAGATCTTCTGCAATTAAAGTTGCATTGATAATATAGAAATTGATATGGTTCTCAGCCATATACTTCTTCATATGATCAGGAAGGCGTTTTTTTGTTTCTTCAGCATCCCAGATTGAGTTGAGGAGAAAGGTTCCGTTTTTCTTTAACCCTTTCAGCATATCATATTTATCAAGATATGAAGGAACATGGCATGCTACAAAGTCAGGTGTGTTGACCAGATAGGGTGAACGGATAGGCTGATCCCCAAAACGAAGGTGAGATGTTGTTATACCACCTGATTTTTTTGAGTCGTATGCGAAATATGCCTGGCAGTATTTATCTGTGGAATCACCGATGATTTTTATTGAGTTCTTATTTGCACCAACAGTTCCATCAGAACCAAGTCCGTAGAATTTTGCTGAGTAAGTTCCCGGCAGGGCAACGTGTATTTCAGGAAGAATTGGAAGAGATTTGAATGTCACATCGTCTACAATACCTACTGTAAACTGATTCTTTGGCTGAGCAAGTTTCATGTTCTCGAAAACAGAGAGAACCATACTTGGGGTAGTATCTTTAGAACTGAGACCGAATCGACCACCTACTATCATTGGTCTTTCCTGTCTGTCGTAGAACATCTCTTTTATATCGAGATAAAGAGGTTCTCCATTTGCTCCTGGCTCTTTAGTTTTCTCAAGAACCGAAATTCTCTTTACAGATTTCGGGAAGACATTAAAAAAGTATTTTGAAGAGAATGGACGATAAAGATGAACAGATATCAACCCGACTTTTTCTCCTTTTGCTCTTAGATAATCGATTGTTTCCTTGGTGGTTTCTGTAACGGAACCCATTGCAATAATTATATTCTCTGCATCGGGAGCGCCGTAATAGTTAAATGGTTTGTAGTCTCTTCCGGTAAGTTTTGTGATTTCACCCATATAAGAATTAACGATATCCGGAATAGGTTCATAGAACTTATTTATTGACTCTTTTGCCTGAAAGAAGATGTCTGGATTTTGTGCTGTACCTCTTGTAACCGGATGCTCGGGATTCAAAGCATTTTCGCGGAATTTTCTTAGTGCATCCAGATCGATAAGTTTTTTCAGATCATCCATTTCAAGATACTCGATCTTTTGAACCTCGGCTGATGAACGGAACCCATCAAAGAAATGCAAGAATGGGATCCTTGATTTTATAGCTGAAAGGTGAGCAACACCTGCAAGGTCCATTATCTCCTGTACACTTCCGCTGGCAAGCATTGCGAAACCCGTCTGACGGGTTGCATAAATATCGCTATGATCACCAAAGATTGAAAGTGCATGAGCGGCTATTGCTCGGGCGCTTACGTGAAAGACTCCAGGAAGAAGTTCTGCTGCAATCTTATACATATTAGGTATCATAAGAAGTAAGCCCTGAGAGCATGTGAATGTTGAACACAGGGCACCTGTCTGTAATGCGCCATGTAATGCTCCTGCAGCGCCAGCTTCAGATTGCATCTCAACTACTTTAACCTGTTCTCCGAAAATGTTCTTTAATCCGTTGGCAGCCCATTCATCAACGAATTCTGCCATGGTAGAAGATGGTGTGATAGGATATATGCAAGCTACTTCGCTAAACATATATGCAACATGCGCAGCGGCCTGATTGCCGTCGCATGTTATAAATTTTTTTGTTCCCATTGTGATTTATATATATGATTTAAAAGAATGTTTAAAAAAAAAGTGCAAAAATATAAAAATATCGTAATTGTTATCCACCATTCATTGATATCAGAAATTCTTCATTCGACTTAGCCTGAAGTAACCTGTCGCGAAGGAATTCCATAGCTTCAACTGAGTTCATATCAGTAAGGAAGTTGCGCAAAACCCATATCTTTTGAAGTATGTTTTTATTCAGAAGCAGATCTTCTCTACGTGTGCTTGATGCAGGTATATCAATTGACGGGAATATCCTCCTGTTTGAAAGTTTACGGTCGAGCTGTAATTCCATGTTACCTGTACCTTTAAACTCCTCAAAGATGACATCATCCATTTTTGAACCTGTTTCAGTAAGTGCGGTGGCAAGGATTGTAAGTGACCCGCCGTTTTCAATGTTACGGGCAGCGCCGAAAAACCTCTTTGGTTTATGAAGGGCATTTGAGTCAACACCTCCTGATAATACTTTTCCGGAAGCGGGGGCCGTTGTATTGAAAGCTCTTGCAAGCCTGGTTATTGAGTCAAGAAGAATTACAACATCATGACCACACTCAACAAGCCGTTTAGCTTTTTCAAGCACAATATTGGCAACACGGCAATGGCGTTCTGCAGGTTCGTCAAAGGTTGAAGCAATAACTTCAGCCTTCACATTCCTTGCCATATCGGTAACCTCTTCAGGTCTTTCATCTATAAGTAAAATCATCAGGTAAACTTCCGGATGGTATTTGGCTATTGCATTCGCAATTTCCTGAAGAAGAATTGTTTTCCCTGTTTTTGGTTGTGCTACAATCAGTCCGCGTTGTCCTTTACCGATAGGGGTGAACATATCAATAACCCTTACTGATAAAGATCCCTCTCCGGGCTGGCAGAGAGTAAATTTCTCATCCGGGAAAAGGGGGGTTAGAAAATCGAAAGGAACCCGGTCCCTGATAAAATCCGGACTTCTGCCGTTGATTTCATCAACCTTAATAAGAGGGAAATATTTTTCACCTTCTTTTGGCGGACGAATTGATCCTTTGATCGTGTCCCCTGTCTTAAGACCAAATAGTTTTATCTGGGACTGTGATACATATATATCATCAGGTGAATTAAGATAATTGTAATCTGGAGATCTTAGAAATCCGTAACCATCAGGCATAATTTCAAGAACGCCTGTATTATATATTATGCCCTCAAAATCATATGGTCTTTCTTTCTTCTCTTCTCTCACGGGAATGGTCTCATGAATAATCTCTTTTACCTGTGGTGATTCGACTATGATATCGCCGAAATAAGTATCGGTAGATGTCTTAGTTTCTTCAAGAGGAGTATCCCCATTAAGCATCGGAATCGAATTATCTATCACAGGTTCTGCAACAGGTTCGGATCTGCTATTCTCAAACCTGATGGCAGGAGCGCTGTTAAACCTGTCCTTCCTTTCATTCTTCTCTTCAAGTTTTTGATCAGTTCTCCATTTTGGGGCTTTTTTATTGTCACGCAACTGTTCCGGATTTTTAAACAGATCTGGTTTGTCATCAGCTTTTTCCGGTTTTTTTACCTGCTCCTGCCAATCTCCTTGTCTGGTTTCTGGTCTCTTAACTCCATCCGGTGAAACAGACATAACAGATTCTATCGATCTTTTTACTACTGGTTTTAATGTCCTTGGACGTTTTCCTCTTCTCAAAGCAAAATCAGACTCCAGGTTATTAACCTCAGTTGAAGATGGTATTTCTTCTGTTTCGATTTTAGGTGGAACATTGTTTTCGGGGGCTTCAATTGCCTGCTGGTCAAGGATTTTATATATTAAATCCTGCTTTTTCAAAGATTCTGCTTTTTTGATTTTAAGTTCCTTTGCTATATCCTTTAACTCAGGAAGCAGTTTCTTACTTAACTCAAGAATGTCGTACATATTGTAATGTTAAATGGAATATAAGAGATTTTAATGATTTTGCTGGAAACACGGGTCAAGATATGAAAATGCACCCGATGGATTATGCTACAACTATTTCACATATCCTAAAAGCCGCTGCAATATTAAATAAAATTGCTAATATATTCCCTAATAAATGCTACCAAAAATGCAACGGATTTTATCAAATCAAATAATAATTTGACATTCAATATGTAAAATAACTTTGCAATTTACTAAAAAACTATTATTTTCCAAAAATAAATTAGTATTTTATGTTGTGTAGTCGTTTTTTTTTTAGTAAAATTGTACCTATTGCCTGATCTTTCTCCGAAAAACTAAAAACTGGCCAGTAAATGCGTCAGCTTAAGATAACAAAACAGGTTACTAATCGTGACACTCCATCGCTGGATAAATATCTCCAGGAGATTGGAAGAGTAGATCTTATTTCACCTGAAGAAGAAGTGATACTTGCCAGGAGGATTAAATCGGGTGAAACTGAAGCTCTGAGAAAACTTGTCAAAGCTAATCTTCGTTTTGTAGTATCTGTCGCAAAACAGTATCAAAACCAGGGAATGAGTCTGCCTGATCTTATAAACGAGGGCAATCTTGGTTTGATGAAAGCAGCCCAGCGTTTTGATGAGACAAGAGGATTTAAATTCATCTCTTATGCTGTATGGTGGATTAGACAAGCAATCCTTCAGGCTCTTGCAGAACAGGCCAGGATCGTTCGGCTCCCCGTAAATAAGATTGGATCAATTAACCGGATAAACAGAGCTTTTGCACGACTTGAACAGGAATATGAGAGGGAACCCTCATCGCAGGAGATAGCTGAAATACTCGAGATGATACCTGAAGAGGTAAAGGATGCGTTGAAAACTAATGGACGTACTGTCAGCATGGATGCTCCTATAAGTTCAGAAGAGGATAATAACATGTACGATGTCCTGCAGAGCGCTGATACTCCCAGTCCCGATAAAAACCTTATAAACGAATCACTTGCATATGAGATAGAAAGGGCACTCAGCACTCTCTCACCACGTGAATCAAAGGTTTTGAAATTATATTTTGGTTTAGGTATGAAACATCCTTATACTCTCGAGGAGATAGGCGAGGAGTTGAGCCTTACCCGTGAAAGGGTCAGGCAAATTAAGGAAAAAGCTATCAAAAGGATTCAGTTTACAACACGTTGCAGAATACTGAAATCGTACCTCGGATAATAATTTGTTTCTATATTTGCCAAAATAATCTTAAATGGACCACCTGGTATCACCCTCACTGCTGGCAGCAGATTTTGCCAATCTCGAACATGAAGTCACTATGATAAACAGAAGTGAAGCCGACTGGGTTCACCTCGATATCATGGATGGCGTTTTTGTACCAAATATATCATTCGGATTCCCGGTTATAAAGGCTGTAAAAAAAGTTGCGGCAAAACCTCTCGATGTTCATCTGATGATAATTGATCCCGACCGATATCTGACTCAATTCTGCGAAGCCGGTGCGAATAACCTGACTGTTCAATATGAAGCATGTACACATTTGAACCGGACAGTAACTGAAATACGAAACCTGGGAATGAAAGCTGGAGTTGCAATAAACCCTCATACTCCCGTTTTACTTCTTAAGAATATACTTCCATATATCGACCTGGTACTTATTATGACGGTTAATCCTGGTTTCGGCGGACAATTATTTATCAAGGAGAGTTATAATAAAATAACTGAACTACGTACAATGATTGACAGAGGTGGTTATAACGTTTTAATTGAAGTCGATGGTGGCATCAATATCTCGAATGCTACAAAACTCATTGAGTCAGGCGTTAATGTTCTGATCGCCGGCAGTTCTGTTTTTAGTTCCGCTAATCCGTCAGCGATGATACGGAAATTAAAAAGACTGATTTAAGAGTTAAACAGGAAAGGGGGTGCATCTCACTGAGCAATATTCGATTATCTCCTTCACCTTTTCAGGTCCAAACCATTTGATTTCTTTATCCTTACCCCACCAGGTCAATTGCCTTTTTGCATACCGCCGACTATTCCTTTTTATGAGTTCTATTGCTTTCTCCCATGATATTTTCCCTTCAAAAAGATCAAAAAATTCTTTATAGCCAACGCTATTCAGTGCATTCAGGTTTCTGAATTTATAAAGTCGCTGTGCTTCTTCTTCCAGGCCGCGTCTAATCATATCATCAACCCTGGAATTAATCCTTTTATAGAGATCTTCCCGGGGTCTCTCAAGTCCAATTTTAATTATCACGAAGTCTCTTTCTTTTTTTTGCTTTTTAAGGAAAGACGAATATGGTCTGTCAGCTGTTTCACAAATCTCGAGAGCTCTGATTATCCGTTTATAATTATTCCGATCAACTATTGCATAATATTCAGGATCAAGTAGTTTTAAGGTTTCTCTCAGCCTTTCGATTCCCTCTTCCCTGTATCTGGTAATGTATTTCTCCCTGACAGACGGATCAACGTCAGGTATATCGTCAATACCACTACAAACAGCATCGATATACATTCCTGATCCACCGGACATCAGAACTACATTATTTTTGGAGAAAAGCTCTGGAAGAAGTTCAAGGACGTCTCTTTCGAAAAGACTAGAGCTGTAATAATCTTTTACAGATAAGAATCTTATAAAGTGATGTTTTATTTTTTCAAGTTGCAATTCAGTAGGAACTGCAGTGCCGATTTTCATTTCCCTGAAGAATTGCCTTGAGTCAGCCGATATAATTTCACATTTAAAATTGCTGGCAATATCAATAGAAATATCTGTTTTGCCGACCCCGGTCGGACCAAGCAAAACTATAAGAAAATTCTTCATTGGAATTTGAGCCCCGGAAGACTATTCTTCGTCCTCGTTCAGGTTTTCAATATTTTCGAAATCAGGAAGAGTTTCTTCGTCATCTCCGTTAAGGAAAAGATCATCAACTTCAGGTTCGTCCTCATCATCATCATCAACCGAAACTACAATATTGTTATAAAGTTTCCGTGCCGTACCACCAAATATTACCTGTTTGGGAGGGATTCCTTTTGAATTTGTGCAGGATGGATATTCACGACCATCAATTTCTTTTACCTCACCGGTATATTCAACAAATAGAGATCTTTCATTAAAAAAATCGAATACATAAAGTAACTTCTGGTTTTTGCGGAAAATAATATCTTCCAGAACAGCGACTTCCATCGTGGAAGAACCGGTACCCATATCAAAAAGAGTGAATTCTTCCTCCTTCTCCCAATTGTCTGTTGCCATAAAAAATGAAGCCATCTGTGATTTATCAAACTCCAATTCGTCTTGAATCTGATTATGAAAATCCATTAAGGTATGTGTATCAAGAAACTCAAATTCCCTGACAAATGACTCATCTTCATCTGATAACACTACAAATTTGTAAACCATAATATGTATTAATTCAAGAGGTGCAATATAATATTTTTTAGATTACAATATTCCGGCTAATTTTTTTTTTAGAAGAAATTCTATTGTATCAATTCCATCGGCATAATCCCATAGATGAGGCAACTGAGCTTTACCAAACGGAATGTTATGTTTGCCTACAACACACTGAATTTTTTTTTTTAGGAGCTCTGTTTGCTGTTTTACAGCATATTGAGATTCATAATATTCATAATAAAGTACAGAAACAGGAGATGAAATTTTGTTATCCTCTTTCAATAAGAGATAACCTGCATCGTAAAAAATCTCTTTATTAACCAAGTAAACAGCTTTATTGAAATCGTAATTGTTCGCATATTTTTGATGATTGATAACTCCCATAAAACTGTTCCAGTGCCTTAATATTGTCAATAAGTCATATCCTTCAGGAATATAGACCTTTGATACATTTCTGCATCCGAGCCCAAAATATGAGAAGATATCGGTTCCAAGAGCCTCAAGTTCATCGCCAGTTTCATCTCCTTCAATAATAGCTATACTATTTCTGTTCTTCCTTATTATATTCGGATATTTACGAAAATAATAATCAAAGTACCTTGAACTGTTATCACTGCCTGTAGCAATAATAGCGTCAAAATTTGAAAGAGTACCTTCCGTAAATTTAATTTTATTCCTAAAAGAGGGGTTGATGGTGCGGAGGATATTGCTCAAATAATTAATAAGTTCATAATCTTTTGAGCTTGTTTTGGCGATGAGATTATTTCCGGTCATAAGTACTGAAAGAAAGTCGTGAAAACCTGCGAGTGGTATATTGCCTGCCATTATTACCCCAACCCTGAAAGGATTTGTCCTCTTACGGAGTCCGGGATAGGCATCCGTCCATCTGATCAGGTTTTCTTCTGTGAGTTCTTCTGCTATTGCAGTTATTGCCCTTCTTACATTTTCAGGTGTGAACCAGGGGTTATGCTTATGCTGATTGGCTATCAATATATTAAGCAGTGACTGGTCGCGATCGGTCACTACATTTGTTACATAATTACCTTTCAGGGAGTTCCGAAGAGTCTCCCCTAGTAATGCAAATGATTTTATTCTTTCTTCCAAATCCATATCTTGCATAATTGCAGCGTACAAAAATAAGGAATTTGAAGTACAAAAAAACAAAAAAAGCTGACCCGGGGGAGGGTCAGCTAGGTAAAAATAGTATACTCATAAAATGATATAGAGACAGATCTCAGACCTGTCTCTGTAACAAATAGTTACATGATTTATTTTAATGAATACTGGATTGGAATCATGTACCATACGGGTACAGTTTCCCCGTACAGTTCCCCAGGAGTGAAACTCGGAAGTGTCTTAACTACACGAATTGCTTCTTGATCCAGCGAAGGAGTGGCACCTTTGAATATGCTGACGTCAGAAACTGATCCGTCTGCTCTAACCATAAAACGGACAATTACTTTTCCTTGAATACCTTGGGTTTTTGCATCTTTCGGATAACGTGTACTGTCTGCAATATACTTAAGTAACACTTGATCTCCGCCGGGAAATACCGGCATTACATCTACTTTCTGGTAAGCGCCATCTTTCATTCCTGTATCGGATTTTTTGTCAGAAGAAGGAGGTGGTGGTGGAGGAGGTGGTGGAGGTGGCGGTGGTGGCGGGGCAACTTCCGTTTTAACTGAAGTTGATTTTTGCCCGGAGAGGTTGAAAGAAAAAACTGTGAGGGCTAGAATAATTATTGGTATTACCAATATTAATTTCCGGCTTTCAGGTTTCAGAATGATTTTTTTAGTGTTCATAATTGAGAATTTTTAATAATAAACAGAAAGACGCTGATTTGTTTTGGTTATCTAAGTTCAAATATAAAACGAAAATATTAGTTAAACAACTAAATTCTTAATTAAATACAAAAACAACAGTATTTATTTCAGGGAAAAATCTATTGGTACCATATACCATACGGGAACCTGTTTCCCGCCTTGTTTCCCTGGTTTAAATGCAGGAAGTGTGCTTACAACCCTGGATGCTTCGGCATCGAGTTCTGGATTAACGCCCTTAAGAACACTGATTCTGTCCACACTTCCCTCTGAAGTAACACAGAATCTGACAATTACTTTGCCTTGAATTTTATTAGTTTTTGCAGATTCCGGGTATTTCGTGTTTTGTCTGATGTAAGCCAGCAGGGTACTGTCCCCCCCCGGGAACAGAGGCATTTCCTCAACAACAACGAAAGGTTCTTCCTTATCAGGGGATTTAGGTTTCTCTTTAACAACTGTCTGAGTATTGACAGCTTTTTTCCCGGCTGCACAGGATGATAAAGCAACAATTAAGAGGATGATTACCGGCAAAGCTAACAAGATTTTCAGGCTAGCCGGTACGGTGAAGGATTTTTTTGCTTTCATAATTGTACATTTTTAGTGATAAATCAATAGATTGTGATTTGATCAGTTAATTTATATCAAATATACAACGAAATAATTAGTTATGCAACTAAATAATTAATTATAAATAAAAATGATCCTTGAAATGGATCATTTTTTCAATAATTACTATAACAACAGTGTTTATTTCAGGCTAAATTCAATCGGGACCATATACCAGACCGGAACTGCTTTGCCTCCCTGTGTGCCGGGCCGGAAGGAAGGAAGTGTATTGACGACCCTCATTGCCTCAGCATCAAGTTCCGGAGAAACTCCTTTAAGCACACTTGCCAGACTGACTCCTCCATCAGGAGTAACACAAAAACGTATGATAACTTTTCCCTGTATGTTTTGTGTTTTTGCATTTTCAGGATACTTTGTATTCTCTGAAATATATTGAAGAAGGGCGCCATCACCCCCGGGGAACATAGGCATCTGTTCAACAACAACAAAGGGTTCATCTGATTTACCTGTTGATTCTTCCTTCACATCCCGGATATTTCCCTTTGAATCTGAAGGGGGTGGTGGAGGCGGAGGTGGAGGAGGCGCAACCAGATCAGAACCTGACTCAGTTAATGAATTCTGCGTTGATATTACGGGCACTATTTGCTTAACAGAGGATTTTGGGATCACGCTGTATGCTGAAATGGCTAAGAATACGACCCCTATTACCGGTACAACAATGAGCATCTTCGCACTCGCAAATGGAGAAGTACGCCTTTTTGTCATCATCACTATGCGTTTTTTAATCAGTGACGGATTCGAAAAACTGTTTGTCAGATTGAATGCTCTTGATTTAAAAACCTGACTTAACAGCAGGCTCTGATAATTTATCATCGGTACCCCTGAACTAAGACACTCCTGGTCGGCCTGGTATTCATGAATAGCCCGCAAAGACCTGTTGTAGAGGTAAACCACCGGGTTAAACCATTGAACTGCTTTTACTAATTCAATGAATATGATATCTATAAAATGATTCTGTTTCAGATGGTTTTGCTCATGCCTGATTATTTCACCGGCATCTTCAGGACTCAGTCTCGTATTGATAAAAACATATCCCATTGCTGAAAATCCGGATGTATTAAAACCGTGAAATCTGATAATCTGGCTTCCCTCATCTCTGTGGCGTATAATTAAAAACAGCAGATTTAAAAGATCAATTAATAATTTGATTATGAAAATAAAAACAACGATAATATAGATTGAGTAAATCATTTGCAGCAGTACTGTTAATGAAATACCCTGATTAAGTGCTTTGTTTGTGTTCGCTGTAGCGGTTACAAACACTTCTGAAAGAATCTTTCCAAAAAACTGAATGTTCCAGGGTTTGAGGGTCAGTAAAGTGATTAGCGGAAAGATCAAAGCTGATAATAATGACAGGAGGATATATAACCTGTTACGTTTATAGGAGGTATCCCTGCTTAACATTATTGAATATACGAGGTAAAAAGCAATCATGTAGACAGCAACTTTTACCATATATATAAATAGTGTATTCATTATTTGGTTTTTTGTTTTTTAACTTCACCGTCCATTATTTTCATAATCTCTTCCATCTCCTTAATTGAAATGCTCTTTTCTTTTGCAAAAAAGCTAACCATCTTTTCGAAGGAGTTAGAAAAATAGTCATTTACAAACGTGCTGAGATGCGTTTTGGAATATTCGCTTTTAGAAACAATTGGAAAGTATTCATGTGTCCTTCCGTAGGCTTTATGAGCAACAAAACCTTTATCCTGCAAGATTCTGACAATCGTGCTGACTGTATTATAAGCAGGTTTTGGTTCATCGAAGTATTCGAGAATTTCTTTCACAAACCCCTTTTTTATCTTCCAAAGAACCTGCATCACTTCCTCTTCAGCTCTGGTTAATTCTCTCATATAGTGTGTATTTTTTATAAATTCATTTTTTTCTGGTAAACCACTACCAAATATACAACGAATAGATTAGTTATGCAACTAAAAGAATAATTATTTTAATGCAAAATTATGAAAATGTAACCCCTCCGGTGTTAACAGTCCAATTGATTATTATGACTATTATTAATGCAACGTCTCCGACGTTGTATGGATAATAGAGAAATTTCTTAAAATAGAGTCCGTTTTTTAGGTTGGATTACGCGTAGCAATTTACAGATCAATACTATATTATAGAAGAGCAGATACAAAATATTTTAGAATCCCGGAGGGATTCCACCATTAATAGGAAAAAAAGTGTACTTTTAGTTTTTTATTAATGACACACGGCCGGAGATACTATAAATGAAGAAAAGTGTATTAAAAATAGCCATTTTCAAGGAAAATCTAAAGATTTCATTTCGTGCAATTAAATCCAACAGATTAAGAGCTATTCTTACAATTTGTATAATAGCTGTCGGGATTATGGCACTGGTGGGGATACTTACAGCCATTGATGCGATAAAATCATCCCTTACAAATCAGTTCACCATGATGGGGGCGAACTCATTCACCATTACATCGCAGTCTATGAATTTTGAAAGAGGGGACAGGTCAAGGGCAAAGAATTTCTCAAGGATATCTTACAGGGAAGCAGAGGAGTTTAAAACTCGTTTTACCGAGGCAGCCTGGGTTGCCATTTCTTTTAATGCTTCCGGCTTAACAACTGTTAAATATGGTTCTGCGAAGACAAATCCGAATGTTAATCTGACTGGTATTGATGAGAACCATCTTTCAGTTTCAGGATATGAGATCGAGTCAGGAAGAAACTTCAGTGCTGATGAGGTTCAGCAAATCCGTCATTATGTAATTATTGGTTCAGACGTAGTGAAAGATCTTTTCCCAACGGGTATTGACCCTCTGGGTAAGGAAATAACGGTAGCCGGTTTAAAACTTCAGATTACCGGAGTCCTAAAAAGTAAGGGTTCAGGTATTGGTAATCCCGATCGTGTATGTTTTATGCCTGTCACAACTGCCCGGGAATATTTTTCCCGATCAGATATGACATTCGCCATTACTATTATGCCAATAAACCCTGTTAATCTGGATATGATGACAGGTGAGGCAGAAGCAGTCTTCAGAACAGTTCGGAATCTTAATCCTAAGGATGAATCGGATTTTAATATTTCAAAAAGCGACAATATAGTCAACATGCTTCTCAAAAACCTAAGATTTGTTACGCTTGCAGCTACGATTATTGGCATCGTTACATTATTTGGGGCAGCTGTCGGACTTATGAATATTATGCTTGTCTCCGTTACTGAAAGGACACGCGAAATAGGTGTAAGAAAGGCTATCGGTGCAAAAACCCAGACTATCAAGTATCAATTCCTTTTTGAATCGATAATGATAGGTCAGCTGGGTGGGGTTTTTGGAATTATTCTTGGTATACTTATAGGAAATGCTGTATCATCGATGCTGAGATCAAGTTTTGTCATTCCCTGGGTTTGGGTAGTGACTGGAATAGTTGTCTGTTTTATTGTAGGTGTTGTTTCAGGATATGCACCGGCTGTAAAAGCGGCTAATATTGATCCAATTGAAGCTTTAAGGTATGAATAAAAAATCAGAAAATGGAAAAATTTGTGATTCAGGAAGAGCTAAAAAACTGTCCGGGTATTGCTTATTATCCCGATTCAAACAAACTTGAACTGATCGGACGTTCCATCCCCGAAAATCCTGAGCTTATCTTCCGCCGTCTCGAAGAATGGCTTTCCATTCATTTTGAAAAAAACAACGGGCTGAATGTTAGTATTCAGCTTGAATATATTAACAGTGGTTCCTCGAAGTATCTTTATGAAATACTTAAAAGATTAACCGGTTACGGGCGATCGGGAAAGATTGTTAAGATGACGTGGCTTTATGAAGAAGACGATGAAGGGATGCTGGAACTTGGCGAACATTACCGCGATACAGCAGGTATTCCACTGGAAATTAATATGATAGTATAAAATTAGAAGGGACGTTGCATGAAACGTCCCTTCTTTTACTTCACTGTATTCATGTGAACTATGAGGTCGAGAAGTTTACATGAATATCCCCACTCATTATCATACCAGGCTATAATCTTAACAAAGTTATCGTTAAGAGAAATACCTGCTTCAGCATCAAAGATAGATGTACGTGAATCACCTATAAAGTCGCTGGAAACTACAGCATCTTCTGTATAACCGAGAATACCTTTGAGCGGACCGTCAGCAGCAGCCTTCATGGCTTTTTTGATAGCATCGTAGCTGGCTGGTTTATCAAGACGGCAGGTGAGGTCAACAACTGATACATTCAGTGTTGGAACCCTGAAAGACATTCCGGTAAGTTTTCCCTTCAGTTCGGGGATTACTTTGGTTACAGCTTTTGCAGCACCTGTCGAGGATGGAATAATATTGCCGGAAGCGGCACGACCGCCTCTCCAGTCTTTCTTCGAGGGACCGTCGACTGTTTTCTGGGTGGCGGTGGTTGAATGAACGGTTGTCATAAGACCTTCAATAATCCCGAAATTGTCGTTAAGTACTTTTGTAACAGGAGCAAGACAATTTGTTGTGCAGGAAGCATTTGATACAAACTGCATATCTGACTTGTATTTAGTATGGTTTACACCCATTACAAACATCGGGGTATCATCTTTGGGAGGAGCTGACATCACAACATGCTTTGCACCTGCTGTGATATGACCCATTGCGCTTTCCTTTGTAAGAAATAGACCAGTGGATTCAATTATATATTCAGCGCCAACCTCATTCCATTTCAGGGTCGAAGGATCTTTCTCGGAAGTTATGCGGATACTCTGTCCATTTACAACAAGCTTGCCGTCCTTAACTTCAACTTTTCCATCGAATCTGCCGTGAATAGTGTCGTACTTAAGCATATAAGCTATATATTCCACTTCGAGGAGGTCGTTGACTCCGACTATTTCTATATCGTTCCTCTTCATGGCAGCCCTGAAGGCCAGTCGGCCGATCCTGCCAAAACCGTTGATACCTACTTTAATTTTTGACATTTCTGTTTCATTAATTAGTTAATAAATTGACACACAAAAATAGTAATTTCCGCGGAAATGTCAAAAGCTAAAAAAGATCAATTGTTCTTTTTTCTTCTGAAGATATTTGAAAGCTTATTTGATTCAGGATCAAGAGGATCTAATACTATACCGAATCTGTAACTGACAAATAGTGAAAAAAACAGAGCTTTATTGTCGGAGCCTGCCATGATTGGAATCTTCTGGGGAAAAGCATTGACCTGGCCCCCAAATTCTATAGCATGAATTATCTTATCTTCTTTACTATATTCAAAATTGAATCCTGCTTTAGCATATAAGCCAGGCATTACTTTTGTTTCGTCTAGTCCTTTTGTAAAAGCAGCTTTACTGTAAATATCCTGGCCCGAAGCAATTGAAGAATCAAATTTTTTCTCTATTACTTCATAAGCATTAGCAGAAACAAGATGCAATACTCTGTAATAGATGGGTTTGTATATCGCGAATACTGGTCCTGCCGAATAGAAATATCTTACAGCAATTCCACCCTGATCAGCTTTAGTGAAAAGTTCATGCTGATGGCCAATTCCTGATCTCAGGAAAATAGTTGAATTGAGTTTGCCAAATATATAGGAACTTCCCTGTACATATTGACTGGCCTGTTTATATTCTTTAACGAGTTTCAGAGTTCCTGCATCGATTTCAAATAGTCGCTTATTGCGATAATCTATTCTTTTAGCCCCACGGTAGCTTAAACCTATACCATCGGAATTGAGAAGAATGGCAAATGATTTTTCATTTCGGAAAAAAATCTTCTGCTGCGCATCTAATTCACCCTGGGCATACAAGGAAATTGTACCAAATGTAAATATTACCGCTAGTATAAGCAGCTTTCTCATTTTTTGCTAACTTATAAAATTGGATGAATCAAAAGAACACTGCGGAAATCAGACATTCTTTCCTGTCTGCTCAGTATTAGCTCTGGAATGACCCTTTGAATAAGCCGGACATTCCTTCTTATTGCATGAACTGACAACAATCGCAGTAATAAAAGAGACAAGAAGTATAACAGCAATCTTTTTCATATCGATTCAATAATAATAATGTACAAAAATAGCCTTTTCATTCTAAAAACAATCTTTATGCCCAAAATATTATTTTATATAAATAATTTGGATTAAACTCTTTGTCCGGAGTCCGGAGTTTGAAACTTTCCTTAACCCCTGCTTCTTATTTTTTATTACAACTTCCGACTTCTGACTTCTGATTTCTGATTTTTAATTTTAGTAATAAGCAACATTTTGAACTTGCATTTGTTTATTAACACAATGGTTCAAAAATGATAAATGAGTACAAGATTTGCCATATTAACATTAATAATCTATTTTGCCGGTATGAGTGAAAAATCTTATTCACAGGAAAAGCTAAAATTCAATGATCTGACAAAAGCTGAATCACATGTAATAAACGATAAAGGTACTGAGGCTGCTTTTTCCGGTAAGTATACTAATTATAAGGGAAAAGGCACGTATGTATGCAAAAAGTGCGGAGCCGCACTATATCGTTCCTCAGATAAATTTGATTCAGACTGCGGGTGGCCAAGCTTTGATGATGAAATAAAAGGCGCTGTTATCAGGATACCTGACCCCGATGGTATGAGAACTGAGATCGAATGTGCCAATTGTGGAGCTCATCTGGGACATGTTTTTACCGGCGAGCATCTGACTGCCAAAAATACACGTAATTGCGTAAATTCCGTGTCGCTCGAATTTGTGCCTGCTCAACTTGAAGCCGGAAGATACGGAACAGCAATTTTTGCCGGTGGATGCTTCTGGGGTGTTGATTATTTCCTGAAGAAAGCTCCTGGTGTAATTTCAGTTACTTCCGGATATACGGGTGGGACTGTTAAAAACCCTACTTATCAGGAGGTCTGCACTGGAAATACTGGTCATGCAGAAGCAGTTAAAATAGTCTACGATTCTCAAAAAACTTCATATGAGAAGCTGCTCAGGCTTTTCCTTGAGATTCATGATCCCACGCAGGTTGGAGGACAGGGTCCGGATATCGGTGATCAGTACAGATCAGAAATATTTTACCTGAATGATGATCAGAAAAATAT